>NZ_JBEHFM010000011.1:0-91337 GCF_040225675.1 Corynebacterium sp. KPL2680 | reverse complement strand
CCCCCCCCCCACCCCCCAACCCCCCCCCCCCCCCGCACCCCGCCACAGGCCAAGTTTATGCTCCCGCCCCCCCGATTCAATAACCACTTGTCAGTTCGTCGGCAGGTTCTTGGCGCTTTTGGAACTATTTAAGGCCAAGGCGGTTGATGCCCAGCAGCAGGAACCGCTGGGCCAGCTGGACCTTTCCTGGACCGGCTTGGACGTAGATCCCGCAGTCGTTGCAGCAGCAAATTGGGACTAGTACTAGCACCGCCGTCGCTGGTTGTAATCTAAGAGGCATGGATCTTCCGCTCATTTCGCAATTGCGGTCCCGGCTCGAGTCGGTCTTGCTGGTGCTTGATTCGCCGGCATCCGTAGAGTCCTTGGCGCGGGCGCTTAACGTGGAACCGGCGGTCATTAGTGACTGCCTGCGGACCATTCAACGCGAATTCGACAACCGCGGCTCTGGAATTGAGCTGCGCGAGACCCCTGAGGGTTGGCGGTTTTATACCCGCCAGGAAAACGCCAGCGCGGTGGAGGAGTTTTTATTGGATGGGGCGCAAACGAAGCTCTCGCGCGCGGCCTTGGAAACGCTAGCCGTCGTGGCCTATCGCCAACCGGTCACACGCCAGCAGGTCTCTGCGGTCCGCGGTGTCAACGTGGACGGCGTAATGCGCACCCTTAACCTGCGAGGGCTCATCCGCGAGCTCCCGCAGGACGAGTTTGAAGGAGCGTCGCACCGGTATGAAACCACCGAGCTTTTCCTCGAACTGCTAGGTATAGACTCGCTGGAACGCCTTCCTGATTTGGCACCGCTTCTCCCAGATGTCGATGCAATCGACGAAGAGTACTGAGGTGGGGTAGACTCACGCAGGTAATTTCATATCTTCGAGAGAAAAGGACACTTAAGTGACTCCTCCCGCTCGCCGTGACGGCACACCGGATAAGAAGCAGCGAGACAGCGATATCGTTGTCTCTAATGCCAAACCGGCTCGTAATCAACACGTTTCCAAGAAAAAGCAGAAGGCCACCGCTGCATCGGTAGCGCGCGATTTGGGCGCTGACTGGCTGGTCGATGACGATAAGCCCAAGGGCGAGCGCCTGCAAAAGGTCTTGGCCAAGGCGGGCGTCGCATCGCGCCGCCACGCGGAAATCCTCATTGATGCCGGCCGCGTTGAAGTAAACGGCAATGTCATCCTCAAGCAGGGCGTGAAGGTCAACCCAGCCGTGGACGTCATCCGCGTTGATGGCGTTCGCGTCAACGTCAACGAGGACCAAGAATATTTCATCCTCAATAAACCCCGCGGAATGCAGTCCACGATGTCAGATGATCTCGGCCGCCCCTGCGTGGGTGACGTGGTTTCTGAAAAGGTTGCCTCGGGCCAGCGCCTATTCCACGTTGGCCGCTTGGATGCGGATACGGAAGGCCTGCTCATCCTCACCAACGATGGGGAATTGGCCAACCGCCTGATGCACCCCAAGTATGAGGTGAAGAAAACCTACCTGGCCACGGTATTGGGCGAGGCCGATAATAAGTTGGTGCGCCAGCTCAAAGAGGGCATCGAGCTAGAAGATGGCCTAGCCAAGGCCGATTTTGTGCAGGTAGTGGACAAGAACCAGGGGTTCTCTTTGGTCCGAGTCGAGCTGCACGAAGGCCGCAAGCACATCGTGCGCCGCCTGCTGAAGGAAGCCGGCTACCCCGTACAGCGCCTGGTGCGCACCAAGCTGCACACGGTCCAATTGGGCGATATGAAGCCCGGCGGGCTGCGCGCGCTAAATTCCAACGAGTTGACGAGCTTGTACAAGGCGGTGGGGATGTAATGATTTCGAATATGCCTGATGAAGGCCTGATCCTCGCGGTCGATGGCCCTTCCGGAACGGGGAAGTCCACGACCTGCCGGGCCCTAGCCAAGCAGTTGGACGCAAAATACATCGATACCGGCGCCATGTACCGGGTGGCAACCCTGGCGGTATTGCGCCAAGGCGTGGATCCCGCGGACAAGGAAGCGGTGATTTCCGCGACGGCGAATCTGCCCTTGGAGGTTTCCGATGATCCGGATTCCACGCAGGTGCTTTTCGATGGCGCCGATGTCTCCCGCGTCATCAGGGAAGACGAGGTCACCCAGAACGTCTCCGCAGTATCTGCCATCCCAGAGGTGCGCGAGAACTTGGTGGCATTGCAGCGCACGCTGGCGCAACGCGCCCACCGCGCCATCGTAGAGGGCCGCGATATCGGCACCGTGGTGCTTGCCGATGCCCCCGCCAAGGCATTCATGACGGCCTCGGCGGAAGTTCGCGCGCAGCGCCGACACGGTCAAAACGAAAAGGCCGGCATCGCCTCCGATTTTGAATCGGTACTGGCAGATGTGCAGCGCCGCGACGCCGCGGATTCTTCCCGCGCCACCTCGCCGCTTCGCCCAGCCGACGATGCCACTATTGTCGATACCTCTGACATGAGCCCGGAGGACGTCGTGCAGGCTCTTATCAACGTGGTTAAGGAGTCCCGCTCATGAGCAATAAAGATTTTGAGTCCCCAGAGGAAGAAGTCACGCAGTTCCATTACCCTGCGGGTAAGTTCGACGAGGAAACGGTAGAGACCTCGCCGGGGTGGGCTACGGACGATTTCGATGCTGAAGAATTTGATTACGACTTTGATGAGTCAGAGTTCGGCGAGGCCGATTACGGGGATGAGGAAGACCTAGAGCAGCCTCTCAGTGAGGACGAGTGGGAGCAGCTCTCACAATCGCTGGGCTTTGCCGATGCCACTGAAGAAGCCCTGTGCACCGTCGCTATTGTGGGCCGGCCGAATGTGGGCAAGTCATCGTTGGTTAATCGCTTCCTCGGCCGCCGCGAGGCCGTTGTAGAAGATCACCCTGGCGTGACCCGTGACCGCGTCTCCTACGTGGCGGACTGGAATGGGCAGCGCTTTATCGTGCAGGATACCGGCGGCTGGGATCCCAACGTTAAAGGCATGCACGCCGATATCGCCCGCCAGGCAGAAATGGCGATGGATACCGCCGATGTCATCGTGATGGTGGTAGACACCAAAGTGGGCATTACCGAAACCGATGAGGTTATGGCGCGCCGCCTGCAAAAATCCCCGGTGCCGGTCATCGTGGTATCGAATAAATTCGATTCCGATAACCAGTATGCGGATATGGCGCAGTTCTATGCCTTGGGCCTCGGGGACCCGTGGCCGGTGTCCGCACAACACGGGCGCGGTGGCGCGGACGTGCTGGATGAGATCCTGCGCAGCTTCCCCGAAGAACCGCGCGAGACCTCGATTACGTCGGGCCCTCGCCGCGTCGCGCTCGTCGGCAGACCTAATGTGGGCAAATCCTCGTTGCTCAATAAGCTCACCAGCGAGGAGCGCTCGGTGGTAGATAATGTCGCCGGCACCACGGTAGACCCCGTGGACTCGCTGGTGCAGCTGGATGAGCAGTTGTGGAAGTTCATCGATACCGCGGGCCTGCGCAAGAAGGTCAAGAACGCGCAGGGCCACGAGTATTATGCGTCCTTGCGCACCCGCGGCGTCATCGATGCGGCCGAGGTATGCATCATGCTTATCGATGCCTCCGAGGAGATCTCCGAGCAAGACCAGCGCGTGCTCAATATGGTGCTGGAATCCGGCAAGGCACTGGTCATCGCGTTCAATAAGTGGGACCTGATGGACGAGGACCGCCGCTATTACCTCGACCGCGAGATTGACGAGCAGCTGCGGCACTTGCCGTGGGTGACCCGCGTTAATATTTCGGCTGAGACCGGCCGTGCCTTGCAAAAGCTGGAGCCGGCCATGATCGAGGCCCTAGAAAGCTGGGATCAGCGCGTGTCCACTGGCCAGCTCAATAACTGGATGCGTGAGGCGATTGCTGCCAATCCGCCGCCGATGAAGAATAATCGTTTGCCGCGCGTGCTCTTTGCTACGCAAGCATCGACCCAGCCGCCGACGATTGTTCTTTTTACCACTGGATTCCTCGACGCGTCCTACCGGCGCTACCTTGAGCGCAAGTTCCGCGAGCGCTTTGGTTTCCACGGCACTCCCATCCGCATCGCCGTGCGCGTGCGCGAACGCCGAGGTAAAAAGCGGAAATAAGAGTTCACTGCGAAAACGAGCGAAGCTTTCACAACCGTGGGAGCTCCGCTCGTTTTTATCTACCTCATTACGCTCGGTGTCATTGGCAGCTAAGCTTGAAAGACATTAGATCATTGGCTTAGGCCCAGAAAGCAAGAAGGTAAATACGGTGTCACAGAAAATCGAGATCTTGCGCGGGCAACATATCACTCTCAAGGCGTTGAGCGTAGACCATACCCCTGGACTGGCTGAGGCGGTGCAGGACGGGGACTTATGGAAGCGGTGGTATACCAAGGTCCCATCACCAAGCGAGATGGAAAAAGCCGTGGAAGAGCGCATTTCTTGGTATGACTCCCACGGGTCGCAGCTTTTTACGGTATTTGATTCTGCTGGCACTACGGTGGGGATGACTGGTTATCAGGCCTTAGATCTGGGTAATAGGCGCGCACAAATCGGATACACTTGGTACAGGCAATCCGCGCAGAATACTGCGGTTAATGCAGATTGCAAACTGACCCTCATGGGCCACGCATTTGAGCAGCTTGATTGCTTATCCGTGTTCTTCACCACCAACTCCTTTAACCGTGATAGCCGCCGCGCGTTGGAATCCCTAGGGGCACATCTTGATGGAATCCTTCGCGGCCACCAGATACTAGATAACGGGATAGTCAGAGATACCTGCGTGTATAGCGTGCTGCGGCATGAGTGGCCCGCAGTGAAAAATCACTTGCACTATAAGATTGACCTGAAGTCTGAGAAGGACAAGGCCTGAGGAATCGACAACTAATAGTGCGCAACAGCTTTCGGGGTTGGCACGTGAGGTGTAGTTGAGCTTGTCTCGCCAGCAAAGCCGGAGCTCATTGAAGAGGCATCAGGACGCCTCAAAACTACATAATTTCGCCGGTTAACCCGGTATTTTACCACTTAGGAGAGCAAAAGTGTCACCAACAATGGTGTGACACTTCGCTCTCCTTTTTACTTCGGTGAGAGCACTATGGCGCCGATAGGATAAAACTTGTCAACCATTTACTTTCTGTTTGAAAGGCATGACATGTTAGCGAATGTGATTGCCCCGGATTCAGTCCTGGCTATCGTGCTTCAAGTCATAATCATTTTAAGTGCTTTGCTTTTGGGCACCCGCTATGGCGGGATCGGCCTCGGATTAATTTCTGGCATCGGCTTGATGCTGATGGTCTTCGTGTTTGGATTGGCACCGGGCGAGCCCCCTGTGTCGGTCATGCTGACGATCATTGCCGTTATCGGCTGTGCAGCCACACTGCAACAAGCACAAGGTTTGGAAGTGATGATGCAGCATGCGGAGAAGTTCTTGCGTGCTCATCCAGAGCGCATCACCATTTTGGCTCCACTGACCACTTGGTTCCTCACCGTACTGTGCGGTACTGGCCACGTGGTCTACACCATGTTTCCGATTATTCAAGATATCGCGCTCAAAAAGGGAATCCGTCCTGAGCGCCCGATGGCAGTGGCCTCGACCTCGGCGCAGATGGGTATTACCGCTTCACCGGTGTCTGTGGCTACCGTTTCTCTTGCGTCGATCCTTGCGGAAAATGCTGGAGCTATCGACAAGGCTTATTCGATTCCGCAGATTCTTACGGTGGCGCTACCCGCGTCCTTGTGCGGTGTTCTTCTCGCCGCGTTATGGTCGCTGCGTCGCGGCAAGGACCTGGACAAGGATCCGGCTTTCCAAGAACGGATGAAAGACCCAGAGTTTGCCGCCAGCATCAATGAGAGCGCCGATTCGCTCATCGGTAAGGAATTTTCCCGCGAGGCTAAGCGTTCAGTAGTCGTTTTCCTTGTCGCTATTGCCTGCGTGGTCCTCCTCGGCGCTTTCGAGTTCCTGCGCCCGCTGGTTCCTGGTGATGATGGCGAGCTGAGCCCGGTATCGATGAATCTAGTGATCCAGATGGTCATGCTCGTCGCCGGCGCCATCATCCTTCTTAGCTGCAAAGTGGATACCAAAAAGATTGCGTCTACTCCAGTATTCAAGGCCGGCATGACCGCTGTATTTTCGGTCTTCGGTGTTGCGTGGATGGCAGATACGTTCTTCCAATCTCATATCGATGCCCTGGAAACGAACTTGGGTTCTGTCGTCGAGGCGGCCCCATGGACGTACGCCGTCGTGTTGGTGGTTGTGTCCAAGTTGGTCAATTCGCAGGCTGCTGCACTGGTAGCAATTGCCCCTATTGGCTTGCAATTGGGCATTGACCCGGCTGTCATTGTTGGTTTCTACGGCGCAGCTTATGGTTACTTCATCTTGCCAACCTATCCTTCTGACTTGGCCTGCATTGGCTTCGATCGCACGGGTACGACGCGAATTGGCAAATACGTCATCAACCACTCGTTCCTCATCCCCGGAGCGATCTCCGTATTTACCTCCTGTGTGGTCGGCTCCCTCTTGGCCCAGGTTCTCCTGTAATCAGTCCCTCGAGATAGACTCCTCCCGTACCAGCACGAATGCATCCGTGCGGTACGGGATGTGCAGTTTTTGCCCGGCCGAAAAGCTCATGTGCTCGTAGAGGTACCAGTTCAGGTTGTGGGTCATGCGCTCGTGGATGGCCTCGCTATTTCTGAGCCAGTAGGAACGGGTGTGCATGAGTTGGTGGAGCTGTTCTGGGGTGAGCTCGTGAGTCCAGCTCAGCCGGAGTTCGCGCTCTAAGGTCCAGGGTGACTTGTACTCCGGATAAAAGCCGGGCTTATGCACGTCGCCGGAGTGCATGATGCGGCTTAACCGAAGGATCCAGGGATCCGCGTGTACATCGAGGGTATTCCACACTAAAAGGACGCGCCCGCCCGGCGCGAGGATGCGGTCCAGCTCGGCGGAGGCGGCGGCAACATCGACCCAGTGCCAGGTTTGGGCGAGGCAGGCGGCGTTGAGGGAGGCATCGGCAAGCGCGGTGTGCTCGGCCGTGGCGCGGATGATGGGAATGTCCAAGCGGTGTTGGAGCACGCGGGCCATATCTGCCGATGGCTCGACCGCAAGCACGTTGGGGTTGGTGAGGGACTCAGTGAGCTTGCCGGTGCCGGCGCCGATATCGGCAACGCGGTGGGCGCCGGCGATGAGTGCAGCAACCTCGGCCGGGTAATGGGGGCGGACGTCCTGATAGGTGTGCGCACCGTGGTGAAAGGCGCGCGCCGCCTGGGTGCGCTGGGGATCGGTGCCAAAGGTAGGTTTCTGCTTCGCAGAGGGATTGCGGTAGCTGGGGAAGTGTTGGGGGTTGGGGTGGCGAGTCGACATAGGCTATCTAACCTACCGGGAATTAGAATGGCTTGTTATGGCAACACTTCCAGAACCATCAGATCCACGGTGGTTGCTGAAAACCGTCTTCACTAGGCCTGGGATGACCATTCCCGCCGCTGTGTGCATGGCTATCTCCTTCGTTCTCAATGGCACAACGCCGGTCATCGTGGGTTATGCCATCGATGAAGCGGTGGTGGAAGGATCGATAGGGCGACTGTGGTGGTGGCTTGCACTCCTGGTCCTAGCCTTCGCCGTAAATACCGTCACTGGGTGGTGGGGCCGCAGGCTCAACGCGCGCAGCATGCTGGTTATCGGCCACGACGTGCGCATGGCCATCACGGAACGGATTATGGATCCCAAGGGGATGGCCGGGCCGAAACGCACGCCAGGGGAGTTATTGGCCATTGCCTCGACCGATGCTACCCGCGTACAAAATGCCGTGATGATGACGGTTTTTCCGGTGGCAGAGATTACGTCCATCATTTATGTCGCGGTGATGACCAGCCGGGTGAATCTGCCGCTAGGCGTGGCCATTTTATGCGGCGGGCCCATCGTGGTGTGGGGATCGCTGCGCTCGGCTGGTCCGTTGCGCAAGCGTTCTGGTATCCGGCAAGCAGCATTGGGCCGCGCTAGCGCGACGGCGACGGATATTGTCCATGGCCTGCGCATTATTAAGGGGATCGGGGCGATTGGCACGGTGCGCAAGCGGTATGCGGGCGATTCCGATGCCGCCTACGAGCGAACCGTTGAGGCCAATGCAGCGCAGGCTGGATTGAATGCTTCTACGGAGGCGCTCGGGTCCACCTATGTCATCGCCGTCGCGATTGCCGCCGGCTACCTGGCGCTAGATGGGCAGATGAGCATTGGTGAGCTCATTATGGTAATTGGCCTTACCCAATTCATCATTACCCCGATGACCATGCTGGGAAGAAATATTGCCTCCCGGTGGGCCGCGGCGCAGGCGAGTGCGCAGCGAATCGTGGGCCTGCTGGGCGCTCCTGGACTTCCCGAGGACGCCGCGCCACAGGTTCCTGCGCTACGGCCGGGTATCACCGCCATCGATGGGCATGCTCCGGAGGAATTGCGGGAGCTGCCCCGGGAGAAATTCATCGTCGTGCCGCACGAGGTCACGCTGTTTACCGGAACCGTGCAGGACAATATTCATCCGGATGCAGGCACAGCCGCGCGGGCTCTAGAGGTGGCCGCGGGCGAGGATATCCCCGGTGGTGTGGACCGCGAGGTGGGCGAGCACGGGAACAACCTATCCGGCGGCCAGCAGCAAAGGGTTGCCCTTGCCCGCGCTATCGCCGCGGATCCGGAGGTGCTTATTCTTTCTGATCCAACCACAGCTGTCGATTCCGTTACCGAACAAGAAGTAGCCCACCGCGTTGCGGACTACCGGAAGGATAAACCCACCATCGTCTATACATCGGCGCCTGCGTGGCATGCAGTGGGGGTGGAATCCTAATGCGTTTTCCCACCGCCACTTGGCCACAGGTGAGAAAGGTCGTGGCGCAGCAGCTCTCGGCCATCCCGCACGCGCGCCGGCGCGCCGTTATTGCCGTGGTGTTCTTGATCGCCGGGGCAGCGGCCAATGTCAGCATTGCGATCCTGCTCGGCAAGATCGTCGATGCCGTGACGACAGGCACCAGCATTGCCCTCCTCGGAGTCCTGCTCATCGGGGTCGCCGCCGTATCTGCCGCATTGTCGGCGGCGGGATTCTATGTTCTGTCCCAGCTGACCGAGCGCGTTATTGCGTCCCTGCGCGAGGATATGGTCTCTACGGCACTCGGCCTTCCCACGCACCGCATCGAGGATGCCGGAACTGGGGACTTGGTATCGCGTTCAACCGATGACGTGGCTGAGCTATCCGCTGCGGTTACAGAGACGGTCCCCGTGCTGGCGAAGTCCATTTTTGCCATTGCCTCGACGGGAGTCGCGCTGCTTACGGTGGATTGGCAATACCTCGTGGTTATTGTTGCCGTGACCCCGCTGTATTTCTTAGCCGGCCGGTATTATCTGCGGCGCGCCCCTGACCGGTATGCCGCTGAGCGCGCCGCCATGGCGGTCCGCGCCCGCCGGCTTTTGGAGGCGATCCACGGCAGGGATACGGTGCGCGCATTCCGCATGGAAAAGACGATGCACGATCGCATCGGCGCGGCTTCAACGCGTGTGGTGGAAGAAGGATATAACGCGCGCCGGACGATGATGGTACTCCAGGCCCACCTCACCGGCATTGAGCTGGTCTTATTGGGCAGCGGTTTGGCAGTAAGCTTCTGGGTGGTGCAGGCCAATGCGCTTACTGTTGGCGCGGTCACCGCGGCGATGTTATTGCTCATACGCCTGCGCGGGCCGCTGATGGGGCTGATGCGCGTGCTTGATACGGTGCAATCTGGATATGCCTCGTTGGCGCGCATCGTGGGCGTGGTCATCGATCCGCCCCAACCGGTGCCGGATAGCGGGGCACCGCGGGGCGATGGCAGCGTGGACATGCGCGATATTTCCTTCCGCTATAGCGATAACTCTTGGGCCGTCGAGGGGCTCAACCTTGCGATTAAGCCCGGCGAAACGGTGGCCCTCGTCGGGGCATCTGGCGCGGGAAAATCCACCGTGGCCGCGTTGCTCGCGGGCTTGCGCGTCCCGGATAAAGGCACCGTGCTTGTCGATGGCGTCGAGGTTGCGCTGCTTTCCGATGCCGAGCGTATCCAGCGCCTCGCCCTCGTTTCCCAGGAGGTGCACGTCTTTTCTGGGAGTTTGCGCGAGGATCTTGCACTCGCGGCGCCACAGGCCACCGATGCGGAAATGGTGCAGGCATTGCGCCAAGTGCAGGCTGACTGGTTCTTCGATCTGGAGGCGGGCCTCGATACCATCGTGGGCGCGCAGGGCATGCCGTTGGCCCCGGTGGCGGCGCAGCAATTGGCGCTTGCCCGAATCGTGCTGCTGGATCCGCGCATCATCATCTTGGATGAAGCCACGGCAGAAGCAGGCTCGGTGGGTGCTGAATCCTTAGAGGACGCCGCAGAGACTGTGATGGAGGGGCGGACCGCCTTGGTGGTCGCTCACCGACTGGATCAGGCCTCGCGTGCCGATGCCATCGTGGTCATGGATAATGGCCGGGTAGTAGAACAGGGTCGCCATGCAGAGCTGCTAAATTATGGGGGCCGTTATAAACAGTTATGGGCCGCTTGGCAGAAGGGACGAAAATCATGAGGCGGAGGCCGGTGCGCGCTACGTTGAGCACCGCAGTCTTGTGCTGCGTGGCGGCTTTGGTCGTGTCATGCGCAAATAATGAGGAAGAATCGGACTCGGCGGTACGCAGCGAAAGCACGCAATCGCACGGTTCGGCTGCCTCGCAGCTCGGGATTCCTACCTCTGCGCCGCTCAGCGGCCCAGAACCCGGTTCCTATACGACGATTAACCTGCCGTCTGGTCGCTCATTTATTCTCAGCGTGCCGGAAAAATATACGGCCCAAAAAGAGTGGCCTGTCGTGATGGCTTTTCACGGGTGGGGGCAGTCCGCGGAAAACTTGCGCGACTATTCCCGCCTCGATGCGGCACAAGCTATTACCGTATTTCCTGCAGGAAAGGAAAAAGCGTGGAGCCCCGCGCCATATGCGGAAACCAGCGGGAGCGAGGACAAGAAATTCGTGCTCGATATCCTCGATTCCCTCCGCGCGACCTATAACGTGGATGATTCGCGGCTTTTTGCCACCGGCATGTCCAACGGCGGCGGTTTTGCTGCCTACCTGGCTTGTCAGATGCCCGGCACCTTCCACTCGGTCGCCACCATTTCCGCAGCATATTACGAAGATATCCTGAAAGACTGTGCCCATGAACCCGTAGGGCGCCTCGATATGCACGGCACCGATGACCCCGTCGTGGGCTATTACGGCGGAACCCGGCACAAGACCAAGTATTTCTCCGTTGAATCTGTCTTAGAGCAGGACCGCAAGCGCAATAAATGCTCGGAGAAGGTAGACACCAACCGCTTGGTCAATAATGCCCTCGACATGCATTGGCGGGGCTGCACCGCACCGCTAGAGCATATCCGCATCGGTGGCGGCTCCCACGTGTGGCCGGGTGGTCTTGGAGACAAAAATAATGAAGTAGGAAAGTTCTTCGCCACTGACCGCGTCCTGGACTTCTTCGGCATTCCCGGCAGGCCCGACGGCACTCGCGAAACCTAGATCGCGCGGTAGGCCCGGAAAGAGGACCCAGGCACGGATCGCACGCGCTCGACGCAAATATCCGCGACGCTGAGAAAGCCTGCTCGGCGCGCCGCACTGTCCGGGGCAGTGGGCTCTGGAATTTGCACTAGGTGAAAGCTGCGCTCACCCTTATCTTCTCGGTTGAGTTCGATGACCGCCTGCGCCGTGGTGCCTGATCCCCCGAAAAAATCGAGCACCCGGGCATCGGCGCCGCCGCCAATGGCGATGAGATGCTTGATAAGGCGCACTGGCTTGGGGAAATCAAAGATTCCCTCCACGCCCATGACGTCCTCTGCGTCGCGGCGTCCGGTGCGCGTTACGCCAAACCTTGGCCCATCGAGGATGGAACGCGGCCGCGCCCCTGCTTTTTGATAGTTCTTGGTGTAGACAAAACCGCGCCGAAAGACCAGCTCATCGTAGCGCTTTGCCACCATATCCTTGCCCCAGCGCCAACGCGCTACCTGGCTGTGGCCAGCCGGTTGGTCAGGCCAGTGTTGCGTGCCATCGGGAGAGGAAATGGGAAAATCAAGCGATGGCAGATACCCCAGAGTCTTAGAATCTAAGCGCACCAAGGAGTATTTGCCACGTTCATCCTCGTGGTTATATTTGGTGCTCGTATAGCCCTCAGCATCTACATTGAATCCGGGGTTATCCGGGTTCTTGGCATAGCAGAGGATGTATTCGTGTTCTACCACCGCATACTTGGAATCGTTTTTCCCGGTGCCAGCCTTTTTCCAAATGAGTTGCCCGGCATAGCAGCCCTCGCCAAAAACCTCGTCTAAAACCTTGCGGGTATTAGCAGCCTCGTCCTCTCCGATGGAGACGAATATAAAGCCGTTCTCCGCCAGAATTCGGCGCGCCAGGATGAGCCGCGGCAACATCATGGACAGCCACTCGGCGTGCCATTGGGCATAGCTGCCGGAATTTACCTCTCGCCGCGCGCGGTAATTATCGCGATAGACAAAGTCCCGGCCGGTGTTATACGGCGGGTCGATGTAGATGACATCGAAGGTTTCGCCCGTGGAAACCCAGTGCTGTAGAACCGGCAGGTTATCGGCCAAGTGGATGCTATTGGGTGAGGTGGTAGAGCTGCTTAACGCAGTATCGAGCTCAAACTCGGCGGCTAGGGGAGTCTCCGCCGCAGCGCGCGCGGCCTGCTTGCCAGGCCATACCAACCCAAAGAATTCCGGGGCGTTGCAGTCTGCACCAGGGCTGGTGTGCGTCATTTGTTGCCTTTTCCGTGCGAGCTGGTCATTGGTCTCATTAACGCTATCACTTTAGAACTTCTGACAACCTTTGGTGGCGAAGTCTCGGCAGCGTCGTTATCGTGGGCAGTGTTGCCGCGCACGGTAATGGTTAGATGAAGTAAACAACGAAAGGATTAGCAATGGGTATCTTTGACAAGGCAAAGGAAGCACTGAACTCCGAAAAGGGCCAGGAAGTTACCAACGAAGGTTTGGACAAGGCCGAGGACTTTGCCAAGGACAAGCTGGGCGAAGACAAGGCAGACCAGGTAGACAAGGCCCGCGACGTCATTGATGACAAGCTCGGCACCAATAACGACGGTGACGACGAGAACAAGTAGTTCTCGCCCTAATTTCTAATTAAATAACGCTTAAGCCCCGTTCCAGACAGGAGCGGGGCTTAAGCTTATGTCTATGGCCGATTTTTCTGGAAACGCGGTTCAATTGGGCTGGAGAAAAATTTGTTCTTTAAATCCAGCCCTGAGTTTGGGCTTTCGTCGCAGCCTCGTAGCGGTTGTTCGCAGCGGTTTTTGTCATGATACTTGACACGACGTTGCGCACACTGCCTGGACTAAGATGCACTTTGCGCGCCAGTTCTGAGGAAGTCACCCCAGATAATAAAAGCCGCACGATTTCTCGTTCCCGGGGTGTGAGCGGGTTGTCCGGGGTAAAAAGACTCTCTCGTGCCAGGGCAGGATCGATAACCCGGAGCCCAGCCTTCACCCGGCGAATTGCCTCCGCCAGTTGTTCTGGGGGAGTGTCTTTGACTATGAACCCAGCGATGTTGGCATCTATAGCACGTTTTACATAGCCGCCGCGGCCGAAAGTAGTAACGATGAGGCATTTGCATGGACTGCCGGAGAGCTCTTCAGCTACGTCTAGACCACTTTTTCCAGGCATTTCAATATCGAGTAGAGCTACCTCCACATTGTGCTTGGCAACGAGCCCCGCAACCTCGTTGCCCGTTGCGCATTGAGCAACTACCTCGATATCTGGTTCGGTAGCTAGGAGAGCGACAAGGGCACCGCGAACCAATGATTGATCCTCTGCGATAAGGATACGGATGGGTGGAGATGTATCAGCCATCGGAACCAATTTCACTGTCCAAGGGTAGTAATTCGGTATCACCGTTCATAGTAATCAGCGCTACGGTGCGGTCGTCCTTCCTCATAGTAATCAACTTTCCGCCGCTGTCCTCCATTCGCTTGTGCAGCCCGTGTAGCCCGCCACTTTGGTACTGCTTTTCCGGATCGAAGCCGCAACCATCGTCTACGACTTGGAGCTTATTTTGGGTTACGCTTACCCAGCAGTGCTCTGCGCCTGAGTGGCGAATAACGTTAGTGGTGAGCTCGCGAAGTGCCCAGGAAAAGGCTGCGTCATAAAGTCCAACGGCTCGGACGTTGGCAGGAAGATGCGCCTGAATCCCTGTGGTATCGAACGCTCGCCGTGCTGCCTGAACTTCTCCCGCCAAGGTCGGCGTGCGCATCCGGGTAACTGTGGAGCGGACTTCTGCCAAACCCTTACGGGAAAGGTCACTTATTTCTCGAAGCTCGTTTCGAGCTCGAGTCGGATCTACGTCAACGAGCCGATGTGCCAACTCAGATTTTAAATTGATGACGGTAAGCGAGTGGCCGAGCAAATCATGGACGTCGGTGGCAATGTCTTCGCGTTGGCGAGCGAGATCGAGTTGATGCTCTAAATCCGTGCGCGAGTCTTCCCTTTGAGACATTGTGCCTAGCAACACCAGCAAAATTGGCCAGCCGAATATCACAATGAATGTCCCTAAGAGGTCCTGCGAATCGACGCTCCATAAGGCACCTGTGACTACGAGCCCGGTAAGAAGTACCCATAATAATGCCCGGCGCAGTGGTAATTGAAACCCGAGGACTGCAGCTAGATAGGGCACAAATGTGGTGGCATACACTCCAAAGAAGGGTATGGAGATAAGTGCTATGAGCGCTAAGGCAGACCACCGAGCGGCCAAGCGATAACGTAAGTTCCAGCCCCGCGGGTAGTAAGTCACCGAACCAAAGCTGAAGAAATATAGGGCGCTGAAAGCGATAACACAGGCAGTGGAACCTAGGCGCTGCGTAGCGTCCACACCAGGCTGAGCGAAATTGAGAATTAAGCCAAAGAGCAGAAATATAAGCCAAACGCTGGCAAACACCGCATTATTTGTAGCGAATCCCTTGAAGGGCGAGTGGAATGAATCCATTACATTCGTGATTTGTCGCGGTGGAGCAGCATTGCGCAGGCTCCGACGAAAATTGCGGTCCATACGGCGAAGTTTAGTCCCGCGCTCCACAAGGAATGGTTAACCGTGCCATCGGCATCATTTAGCAGTTGCATCCCTTCTGCCAATGGCCATTGAGCCAACACGACTGGGCCAAAAAGGGGTGTAAAGCGGCCAAACGCCATAAGTGAGGAAGATAGGGGGATAAAGACATTGGCGGCGAACAGCAGGAGGACAATAGAGGAAGAAGCAATGGCCACGGAGTTATCCGTCGGTAAAGCAAGTGCCCATATCATCCCATATAAGCCAACGGGAATTGAGACAATCGCGCAAGCAAGAAAGGACAGAACCCATTGGTGGGGCTCCATGTCAGCTTTAGTTAATTCACCAGTGAGAAACACTGCTGCAATGGGTAGCAGAGCTTGCAATGCTATGGAGGTGATATTCGCCCAGAAGATCTGGTGAGGCCGCAGCGGAGTAAGCGCTAGTTGGCGTCTCCAACCGGATCGAGCATCAGTGACTGAAGCAGCAGCGGCTCCCACCGCACCGGCGACGCCGCCGTACAGGGCCATGCTGATCATTTGGAGAGCTGCAAAGTTACCGTTGTGAATGGGAAGGTTGCCAAAGTCCATTAGTGTGCCGAAAAGTAAATAGAAAAATACCGGCAAAATGGTGGTGAAAAATAGCGGGGCGAGGTTGCGGCTTAGCCGGAGGAAATTGTACCCAGCAAAACGCATTGTGTTACTAAACCCAGGCGCGGTGGAATTATTAGACATGGTTGGAATCTTTCGTTTGGGGGCTGGCGGGAGGAGAAATGGGTTAGCTGTGCTCATCGGTAAGCGCAAGGAAAGTATTTTCCAGACTATGAGCGCTAATGGTGAGGTCATAAGCGCCTGTATGGTTAAGAAGATGGCGGGCCAGTGAATCCGAATCTGAGGTAGTCATTTGAATGTGATCTCCAGTGCGGGTGGCTTCGGTAACGCCTGGTAGCGCACTGACTGGAGGAATACTGCCGTCAAATTGGGCCGTAATTCTTCGGACCTCGCCGCGGCTACGTATGTCAATTACCTTGTCATCGGCCACAACTTCCCCTTTGTGCAAAAGCACTATCCTTTCAGCAAAATCGTCTGCTTCTTCGAGATAGTGTGTCGCGAAGAAGATGGTGCGCCCGAGCTCAGCCTGGTGCTGCATGGACGCCCAAAAATCCCGGCGAGCGCCTGGATCCATACCGGCAGTCGGCTCGTCAAGGATGAGTATCTGTGGGTCACCCAGGAGCGCAAGCGCGAAACGAAGACGTTGTTGCTCGCCGCCGGAGCACTTGCCCACTCGTCGAGACAATATCGGTTCTAAGTTGGTGTGATGTGCGACCTCGCCAATGTCTAGGGGCTGGGCAAAGGTAGCGGAAATCATCTTTAAGGTATCGCTTACGGTGAGCTCGGGGAGAAGACCTCCGGATTGGAGCACCGCTGCTAGCTGTGTGTTGTTGATCGCTTCCTGGGGGCTTTTGCCTTGGACTGTAATAGCGCCGGAAGAAGGTTCGGTAAGGCCCAAGATAAGGTCAATGAGTGTGGACTTTCCAGCGCCGTTGGAACCTAACAACGCTACGATTTCTCCGGTGGCGATGGAGACTGATACGTCATTCAGTGCTCGCACTGAATGCGAGGAGTTCGCTGCGAAGACTTTTTCTACGTCGCGTACCTCAATCGCTGTTGAGGAACCTGAGTTAGGGATACGTGTAGTTTTCATGTCTTGCACTTAACTACGTTTGCGCTTTTAATAACAGGGGTCGTGTCACGAAGTTTCCATGACAATTGTCATCGGTGGATACGTTAAGCTGATTAGGTGATTACTACTCTCGCATCCGCAATCGTCTTATTCATCGTCACCAATATCGACGATATCGTTGTTCTCTCGCTATTCTTTGCCCGTGGCGCGGGCAGGAAGGGCACGACCAAAGCCATCCTTTTGGGCCAGTACCTGGGATTTTTGGGAATCCTCGCGGTCTCTGTAGCACTCGGTCTGGGACTTAGCGCCATTCTTCCGGAAGACTGGATACGCTTTTTCGGGCTTATTCCCTTAGCCATTGGTATCTGGGCAGCCTGGGAGGCTTTTCGCGGGGAAGACGACGATGACGTTTCTGGAAAGAAGCTCAGTATCGCTGCGGTAGCCGGGGTCACCTTTGCCAATGGCGGCGATAATATCGGTGTGTACTTGCCGGTATTTACCACGTCTTCGCCCGCAGATATCGCGGTGTACTGCGTCGTATTCCTCGTCTTGGTCGCAGGCCTTGTAGCGGCGGCGAAATTTGTGGCCACACGGCCAGCCGTAGCAGAAGCACTAGAGAAGTGGGAGAGCGTTTTATTCCCCACGGTGCTTATACTGCTTGGTCTCGCCATCCTATTTGCGGTGTAGGCGAGGCACACAGAAAATCCCACGGCCGTGAAGTAAATCCATAGCCGTGGGATAATTTGTCGGGCTAACAGGATTTGAACCTGCGACCCCTACACCCCCAGTGTAGTGCGCTACCAAACTGCGCCATAGCCCGGCGTCGCATTATTTGTTGCGACTGCCCTAGATTACATCAGGATAATTCCACAGTGAAATCAAGGCCATGACCTGCATCAAAGCTCGCCGGTGGAATAGACCCATGCGCCATTCAGGCGCCGGAAAGACGATCGCTCCCGCTGGGAGCCCACTGCCTCGCCCTTGTAGAAGGCCTCAAATTCCACGATGCCTTCATCGTCTACAAGACTACCGCCTTCGGTATCGAGGATATCGAGGCGGTAGAACCGGATGGGGGAGTCAGCCAAGTCCAATGAGCTCGGCCGAGTCACCGGATCCCAGGTGCGCAGGAGGTAGTCCTCATCGCCGCTGACGAAGGCGCTAAAGCGTGACCGCATCAAGGCCTCGGCTGTGGGAGCTTTGGCACCGGCATGGTACTTGCCGCAGCATTCGCCAAAGCTCAGCCCGCTCGTGCAGGGGCAGCGGCGGGAATCGGCGATGGGATTGAGGGCCACCATTAGTTGGAGTCCACGATATCGGTGATGGTGGCGCCGGCGGCCGTGCGCTCGACATCGGTATCACGCGCGGCTGCGCGCAGTGCATCGATATCGGAATCGCTCAAGGAGCCTTTTAGTTCGATGCGGCGCTCGAAGGAGGTGGTACCGGTCTGGGTGATGGTCACGTGGACATCGTCAAGCGCAAGCTTCTTGCCGGCCTCTTTGATGGCCTGGGTGGAGGCAGCTGCCAAGGCCGACATGAGCAGGCCGGTTGCGGTAAAGCCCTTGCCCTTGCCGCCTTCCTTTTTGGTGCGGTCCGCGGTCACGGAGTGATCATTGTGGCGCACCACGACGCCGAACTTGGTGCCGGTAGCGGGACGGGCAACGGCGGCGTCGGTGCCCACTTCCTCGGGCTCATAGTCGGGAACAATAAATTGCTGGGACCAGGCACCGATCAGATCAGCGGCGCGGGCTGCGGTTCCCTGCTTGGTGAGCAGGTGATCGGCCTTATCCAGCGAAACGAGGGATTTGGGGTAGCGGGTCATGCGGAAGATATTTTGCGCATTGTCGATGCCCACCGTCTGATCGATGGGGGAATGCAGGGACAAGAGGGGCTTGCGCAACCGCGGTAGGTATTCTTCCGGATTGGTTTCTGCCAGATCCTCCAGGAATTTACGCGAAATGGTCAGGGCCCTGCCTCCCAAGACGACCTCGACCTCGCCATTAGCGTCTACCTCGCCGATCTTATCCGCGTAGTGCAGCACGGAGTGCGCGGGATCGAAGGGGGCGCCGATGGTGGCCACGGCGCGAATCTTTTTCATTGCCGTGGCGGCCTTGAGCACCGCTGCGCCGCCCAAGGAGTGACCAATGAGCATCTGTGGTGCGGAATAGTGTTCTTCTAGCCAGTCCGCGGCGGCGCGGATATCGTCGACATTCTGGTTAAACGTGGTGTCCGCGAACTCGCCTTCTGATTGCCCCAAACCGGGAAAATCAAAGCGCAAGGTGGCGATACCGAATTCCGTTAATTGCTTCGAGGTGCGGGCCGCGCCAGGGGTATGGCGCGAGCCGGCAAAGCAATGCGCGAAGACGGCGAAGGCGAGAGGGGGAGCATCAGGAAAGTCGATGGTTCCTGCCATCTCGGTTCCTCGGCTGGACGGCAGCTTAACATTGACGGATTGCATGGCACCTACAATAACGGCCCCATAAGTTCCAAGCCAGATGAGGTTGACTAGAGTCGTAGGCAGCCAGTCCCTAAAGGAGGAATTGTCGTGGGAGCATTCGATTGGTTCTGGAAAGCGATGGGCTCGCAAAGCGAGCGAAACGATAAGAAATCCAAGGCCATCGTGGATGAAGCTCGCTCCGCCGCGGATAAATTCGCGCAGAGCGACGATGCTGCCGTGGCCCAAGCCGCCCGCGATGCGGTGCGCGGCGGCGAGGTCGCAGACAAGGCCCAATTCCTGGGCGCCCTTGCCGTAGCGTGTGAACGCACCCTGGGCCTGCACCCATTCACCGTGCAATCGCAGGCGGTACTGCGACTGCTTACCGGTGATGTCATTCAAATGGCTACCGGTGAGGGCAAAACTCTCGTTGGCGCGATGGCCGCAACGGGTTTTGCGCTCACTGGAAAGCGCGTCCACGTCGTGACGGTCAATGATTATCTGGCCAGCCGCGATGCCGAATGGATGCGGCCTGTCGTGGAATTTTTTGGGCTGCAGGTAGCCTCCGTGACTGAGGGTATGAGCGCGGATGAGCGCCGCGCGGCCTATGCGCAGAATATTATTTATGCCCCGGTCAATGAATTGGGCTTTGACCTATTGCGCGATAACCAGATCACCGAACGCGCACAGACGGTGCAGGCTCCTGGCGACGTCGCCTTGGTGGACGAGGCCGATTCCGTCCTAGTGGATGAGGCCCTTGTACCGCTGGTGCTGGCCGGAAATCGCCCCGGTGAGGCTCCCACGGGACAAATTACCAATGTGGTCTCCCGCCTCCGAGAGAACCACGAGTACGTCATCTCAGATGACGGGCGCACGGTGCAGCTTACCGATGTAGGCGCAGCCCGCGTAGAGCGAGAGCTCGGCATCGATTCCCTTTATTCCGAGGACAATATCGGCACCGTCCTCGTCAAAGTTAACTTGGCGCTGCACGCAAAGGCGCTGTTGATACGCGATATTCACTACATCGTGGTGGACGGCAAGCTGCAGCTTATCGATGCCTCCCGTGGTCGCGTCGCCGATCTGCAACGCTGGCCCGACGGGCTGCAGGCAGCGGTAGAGGCCAAAGAGGGCTTGGAAGTCTCTGAGGGCGGGCGCATCCTCGATACGATTACACTGCAAGAACTCATGCGACGGTACCCGCTGGTCTGTGGAATGACGGGTACTGCGGTAGAGGCCACCGACCAGCTGCGGCAATTTTATGACCTGCACGTTTCCGTTATCGATCGGAATAAGCCACTGCAGCGCTTCGATGAACAAGATCGCATTTTTGCCACCATAGGGGAGAAGTCAGCGGCCATCGTCGAAGAAATTGCCCACCTGCACGAAGCCGGTCAACCAGTACTTGTGGGAACCCAAGACGTGGCGGAATCAGAAAATTTAGCTGAGGCCTTGCGCGATCGCGATATTGAAGTCAACGTGCTTAACGCCAAAAATGACCGCGAAGAGGCACAGATTGTCGCCGAAGCCGGCGATATTGGGCGGGTAACCGTCTCCACACAAATGGCCGGCCGCGGTACGGACATCAAGCTCGGCGGCGCCGATGAGGCCGACCACGATGAGGTGGCTGAGCGCGGCGGCCTTGCCGTGATCGGAACCTCTCGGCACCGCACCGCGCGGCTCGATAACCAGCTGCGCGGGCGTGCAGGGCGCCAAGGGGACCCAGGCTTGGCGCTATTTTTCGTCTCCCTGGAAGATGATGTGGTGCAACAAGGCGGAGCTGGGGAAAAGGTCAGCGCGCAACCTGGCCCTGGCGGGCTCATCGAATCCAAACGGGTGCATGACTTCGTAGCCCATTGCCAGCGGGTGACAGAGGGCCAGTTGCTAGAGATTCACGCCCAGACCTGGAAGTATAACCAGCTCTTGGCGGATCAGCGCATCATCATCGATAAGCGCCGTGCAACGCTATTGGATACGGACCAAGCCTGGCAGGAACTAGCCGAGCGCGCCCCAGAGCGGGCGAGCGAGCTTGCGGATATCCCGGAGGCGGCGCGCATCCAGGCAGCGCGCGAAATCATGCTGTATCACCTGGACATGGGCTGGGCAGACCACCTCGAGCTGCTCGATGATGTGCGCGAATCCATTCACCTGCGCGCCATCGCGCGCGAGACCCCAATTGACGAATATCACCGCATCGCGGTGCGCGAATTTAAGGACTTGGCGCAGCGGGCGGTAGATCAGGCCGTAGAGACCTTCAGGCAGGTGCCTATTGACGCCGAGGGGGCACACCTAGCAGACTCTGGGTTGAACCGTCCAAGCGCAACGTGGACCTATATGGTCTCTGATAACCCCCTTGCGGGGCAGGGAAATTCCGTGTTGAGCGGCATCGGAAACATTTTCCGGTGAAATAATTGCCCACTGAGAGATCAAAGACTCGGTAGAGTCGCTATTATTGGTATAAGTAACTCAAAACTAATCCCCGGAGGTAACAATGAGCGAGAACACCGGAACCCCGGAACCACAGGTGGAGACCACCTCTGTATTCCGCGCTGACCTGCTCAAGGAAATGGAAAATGGCACCAAGGGAACCGAGACCTCTGCGGTAGGTACGGAAAACTTGGAGGACGGCCAGGCGTTGCTTGTGGTCAAGCGCGGCTCCAATGCCGGTGCCCGCTTCCTGCTGGATCAGGACACCACCACGGCAGGGCGCCACCCAGAGGCAGATATCTTCCTGGATGATGTCACCGTCTCCCGCCGCCACGCTGAATTCCGCAAGAATGATGACGGCCAATTCGAGGTAGTAGACGTGGGATCCCTGAACGGCACCTACGTCAACCGCGAGCCGCGTAACTCGCAGGTGCTCGAGGTTGGAGATGAGATTCAGATCGGTAAATTCCGCCTCGTCTTCATTACCAAGCAGGACTAAAACCGCAGCAGACAAACCGTTTTGCCGTCCTTGGTTAAAGCGGTTTAGTCTCCTTTTTATATCCAACGACTACTGAGACACTTTTAAAGAGATAGACACAGTGAGCGCAGCAGAATCCGCGGCGGCATCAGCTCGCCGCAAGAGCCCGAACACGAAGAAGGCTAAGACCATGTCCATTGGCGTGGTCTTAGAAACGCTGAATCAGCAATTTCCTGATGTCACTGTGTCTAAAATCCGCTTCCTCGAATCAGAGGGGCTGATTTCTCCCCAGCGCACCGCCTCCGGCTACCGCCGGTTCACGCAGGAAGACGTGGATAGGCTGCGCTACATCTTGACCACACAGCGGGATAACTACACCCCGCTCAAGGTCATTCGCGAGCAGCTGGAAGCAATGGATTCCGGCCAGGTCACCGCCATTGTTTCTGCTGGCAATGCGGAGACCTTGCTGTCTCCACAGCAGTTCAAAGCACCCGCGGTAACACGCCTGACCGATGCAGAGGTAGCACAGCAGGCCGGAGCAACCGAGGCGGATATTGCCACCTTTATCAAGGACAAGCTGATTAAGCCGGATGCCGCGGGATTTTTCAATACCGACGACGTGGCCATTGCTTCTGCCGCGGTAGCGTTGCAGGCCTTCGGCTTTAGCGCTAGCCAGCTGAAGTCCCTGCGCAATAGCGCACGCCGCCAAGCAGATTTGATTTCGCAGGTTGCGGCCCCCGTGGCGCACTCGAATTCCGATACCGCGCACCAGCAGGCAGAGGAACTTTCCCAGCAGATGACGGCGCTGGTCGTTTCTTTGCACGCCACCCTGGTAAAGACGGATTTGCGCCACGAATTTAACGCCTAACTCACCATGGCAGCCTCCCTTGTGGGAGAGTGGTAGCTATGAGTGATGTAACCCTTGAATTTCACGGCATTCACCAGCTTGGGCCAGAAGATGATGTCTGCGCGCTGCTGCGGTGGCCCGAAGAGAATCGCCTCATTCCCGTCTGGCTTTCAGCCGTAGACGGAATCCAATTGGCCGCTGTTTTTGCTGACCAGCGCCCGAACCGCCCCACGACCCACGATCTTCTCTGTGAGGTTCTAGAGGCTGCAGGTGGCGTCGACGCCATCGAGATTGTCAACCACCATCAAGGCACCTTCATGGTGGATATTCAGACCGCGCAAGGTGAAGTTTTTGATGCGCGTGTAAGCGATGCCTTGGCGGTAGCCGAGTACTTTAAGGTGCCCATCGTTGCCGAATCTGCGCTCTTGGCGCAGGTATCCGTCTTCGCCAGCGAGGAGGACATTAAGGAATACTTCGACCTCGAGCTTCCTACCCCCACACAGGAATGGGAAGACAGCGATGCCTCCTCCGCCGAGGAAAGCACCTCTGCATCCGGAAACGCGCAGGCCGATGCCGATTTCGAAGAGATGATGCGCAGCCTTGGCATGGATGAATCCGATTTCCACACGGGGGAAGAAGACGAAAAAAATTAATGACACGCGTGTGACTAATGGTGACAATGTGGTTTTTAAAGTCTAAAGTTGTACTCGAAGGTTAAGCAGCCACCGCTTGACGGGGGTGTGCGCTTGGCATTTAATTGATCTTTAGAGCTTCCAACAAACCCCATTGGAGTAATTACGTGAGCATCACCGAGGATACTCAGTCCGAGTCCCAGTACGTCCAAGAATCCCTCTTTGATGTGGGACCGGACGAAGAAGTGGGGTACCGCGTGCCCATCGCCTGCCAGGTTGCTGGCATCACCTATCGCCAGTTGGACTACTGGGCACGCACCAACTTGGTCAACCCCTCCATTCGCACCGCCCGCGGCTCGGGTTCACAGCGCCTTTATTCTTTCAAGGACGTCTTGGTCCTCAAGATTGTCAAGCGCCTGCTCGACACCGGCATTTCCCTGCAGAATATCCGTTTGGCCGTGGAATCGTTGCATGACCGCGGCGTTAACGATTTGGCTGAGCTCACCCTCGTCTCTGATGGCACTACCGTGTACGAGTGCCGCTCCAATGATGAGGTCATTGACCTTCTCGCCGGCGGGCAGGGTGTCTTCGGCATCGCAGTGCCGGGAATCTTGAAGGAACTGTCCGGCACGATTACGTCCTTCCCCGCAGAGCGCATCGAGGAATTGCCCGATGACAACGTGGTTGGCTTGGATGAGCTCGCCGCTCGCCGCAACCGCAAGAGTTCCTAAGTCCTCTTAATAAGTTCTCCCTCCAGACCCCAGCTCACGGGGGTGGAGGGAGAACTTTTTGTTTAAACCCCAGCGGCCTTATCCATCGCGGCGTTGAGGTCCTCCTGCGTACCCGCATCGACGCTAGTGAAGTTGTCAGCGGCGTTCTTTAGCTGTTCATCGATAGCCCCTGGGCCCACGTGGACGACGGATAGCTCTACGTTGTCTGACTTCGCGCCGTCAAGAGCGGCGGCAAACTGGGCATCGTCCATATCGAGCTCGGTGCCCGTTGTCACGAGGAGCACCCGTGCCTTCCGGTTGGTACCGGCGGCCTGATCCGCAGCGGTGTTCAGCGCGGCAATTGTGGCGCTGCGCGATTGCGGCACCCCACCGGTGCCGAATGCCGCGAGTGTCTTCGGCACCGCAGGGCCATTGCCGAATCCGAGGTTATCGCGGTACCCCACCGACGCGGCCTCCGAAATGGGGGACGAATAGTTCCACAAGGCTACCTGGCTATTGTTGTCACTCAATTTTTCCGCGGTGCCAGATAGCGCCTGTTGCGTTGCATCAAACATCGCGGTCATATTCGCAGAAGTATCAACGAGCAGGAGAGTATTGGGGGCCATCTCCACGGTGGAAGAGGAAGCCGAGCCCGAAGCCTCTTCGCCGTCGTCCGGCGTACTCGGAGCGGAGGAGGAGACTCCTGGGCTGCTTTCCACAGGGGATTGGGACGCGGTTTCTGCGGCCGTAGGCTCTCCAGAGTCATCCCCAGCGCGCAACAGGAAAATCAACGGTGCGATGACGGCAAGGATTGCGATGATGATAACCGCGATAACCCAGCCAGCTAGTGCGAATCTGTTTTCCCCGTTTGAGTGCCGTGCCATGTAGTGCCTTTCTCCAAAACTCCCGAGCCAGCGCATGATGCGTTTAATCTAGTGTAACTGGCAATAAGCCCTTTCCATTACTGCGACAAGCCGCTCGCGCAGCGGTTGCGCTCGCTGCGCGAGGCCCCGTTGACGGTTGACATACGTCGCCTTGCCCTCTGGTGTTTCAATAGGAACTACCCCAAGGCCCCAATTACGGCAATCGTACGGGGAGGCCTCCATGTCAAGGATGCGGGCATCGATAGCCAGATCCAGGCAATCGAGGAAGAGATCGCCTGGGACCAAGGGCCCCAGCTTCCACGCCCATTTATAAAGGTCCATGGTCACGTGCACGCAGCCTGCTTGGTCATTGGCAGGTTGATCCTCACGGTGGAGCACCGTCAGATTGAGCGGGCGCGCCGGCAGAGTAAAGAAACGGAACGCATCATAATGCGAGCACTTTAGGGAATGAGTATCAACGACGCGGTTGGTTCCTTCTGCGCCTAAGCGCAGCGGGAGATCATGGCGTGGGGAATCGGTGTGGTAAACCATCGCCCATTCATGCAGACCAAAGCAATCAAAGTGCACCGGGTTGGTGGCAGAGCGCCGCAGCAGATCCAAAATATAGTCAACGGAACTTCCGCGCCGTTGCATATAGGACTCCACGTCCACGGTGATGCCGTCCGCAGTCTCGTGGTAATCGCGCCAGCTAGCCTGCGGCGCGTCACCCTCGAGCGCCGTGTCAATGCCCGGGTGCCAGCGCTTTAGGTGCGACGGGCGGACAGGGTAATACTCAAAGAGGAAATCAAATACGGGATGATAGCTGCCCGGATGGCGAAACCTCTCCAGTCGGTCCGCCGCCCGCCGTTCGTGCTCATCCATGCGGGCGGTCCAGTCAGCGGTAGATAAAACCTGCACGGGCGTCTCCTCCTTTCTATTGCGCTAGCGCTTAGCGACGCCGCCCCTTACCCCTCCTGACACCACCAACCTGCCGCTTCTGTTGGCGTGGGGGTTGTTTCTTTTGTTGCTGGTCCGAGCTATGAGAACCGTCTTGCCCCGGTGGGGGAAGGGCTGGTCCGTGGGGTTTGCGGGCGCCGGCGACCGTGCGCAGCTCAGGAGCACCGGCCGGATTTTCGCGGTGGGAAATATCGTATTCGGTAGCGCTCACACCGGCCTTTTTAATGAGGGCAGCTACCTCTGAACGCTGTTCATCGGTGACCAAGGTAACCACCGTACCTGTTGCGCCGCCGCGCGCAGTACGCCCTGCGCGGTGGAGGTAGGCCTTGTGTTCTGCAGGCGGATCCACGTGGACGACGAGTGAAACGTCTGCAATATCGATGCCGCGCGCCGCGATATCGGTGGCAACCAGGACTGGAATGGAGCCATCGGCAAAGCCAGAAATGGCGCGGGTGCGCGCGCCCTGGCCCTTATCCCCGTGCAGTGGATAAGCGTTAATGCCGGCACGCCGAAGCTTTTTCACCTGCCTATCCACGCCGTGCTTGGTACGCATGAACATGATGGTCTTGCCTGCGCGCGCGGCGATGCGCATAACCACCTCGTTGCGAGCGGGGCGATCACCCACGAAAAACAGGTGGTGCGACATCGAATCCACCGCTGCGGCGACGGGAGCCGTGGAGTGGATCACGGGATCGTGCAGGAATTGCTCGACCAGCTTATTAACATCCCCATCGAGGGTCGCAGAAAAAAGCAGCCGCTGACCGGTGGGTGGGGTGTAGTTTAAAAGCTTGCGCACCTGGGGAAGAAACCCCATATCGGCCATCTGGTCTGCCTCATCCAAGGTAGTGATCTGTACCTTGTCAAAGGACAACTTGCCTTGTGCGATGAGATCCTGAGCGCGACCAGGTGTGGCGACTAAGAGGTCCACTGGACGCGCCAGAGAGCGGATGTGGTGGTTGATATTGACGCCGCCGACCACCGCGAGAACGCGCAGCCCTAATGCGGCGGCGGGTTCATCGAGGCGTTGCTGGATCTGCGTCGCTAACTCGCGGGTGGGGGCGAGCACGACCGCGCGGGGCTGGCCCGGGGTAGAGGCCCCCGAGCCAGCCAATCGGGCCAATGTGGGAAGCCCAAAGGTAAAGGTCTTTCCGGAACCGGTAGGCCCGCGGCCAAGTACGTCTTTGCCTGCGAGTACATCCGGGATGGCTGCGGCTTGGATGGGAAATGCTTCCGTGATTCCTTGGTTGTGTAGAACGTGAACCACGCGCTGAGGTAAGCCGAGTTCGGCAAAAGTAGTCATCGTTGGGCAATTCTAACCGGTGGGTGCGCAAAATCCTGCATCGGGCAGCGCACGATTGGTGGACCACCGTACAAGTGAGAAATCCCATAGCAAAAATAGGTCCCTACTTTAGGTATTTCACTGGTTATTACCTAACGTGGAAGGTGGTGCTGGGAAGCACGCAAGATTTATTCCTCCACTCACCGGCCCATCCCAGGGCCACAACGAACTGTTAAGGAGTCGTCTCCATGGCTCAAGCACAAGCATCCACAGCCAGTTCTTCTTCCCACTCCTCGCCGCAGGAATCTACAGAACCCACGAAGAAGGAGAAATTTCACCTTGATGCCGTGTGGTTCGCGCTGGCCTTCCTGGCCCTAGCGGTCGTCTTACTTATCCCGATTCCGGGACTCGACTGGCCCGCTAAAGTGGCCCTAGGCATGCTGGCCTTTGCGGTGATCATGTGGGTGACCGAGGCCGTGAGCTATCCGGTGAGCGCCTTGCTGATCGTCGGCCTTATCTCCCTACTTTTGGGGCTCGGGCCGGATCCAGAATCCGATGGTATCTACGGCACCTCCAACGCCCTCAAGGTCGCGATGGCAGGATTTTCCTCGTCTGCGGTAGCGCTTGTGGCCGCGGCGCTAATCTTGGCCGGAGCGATGCAGGCTACGGGCCTGCATAAACGGATTGCGCTGTACGTGCTGAAGATCGCGGGGGAGAAGACCTCCCACATCGTTATCGGCGCCATTGCGATCGCCATCATCTTGGCGTTCTTCGTTCCCTCTGCCACCGCGCGTGCAGGCGCCGTAGTGCCCATCTTGCTCGGTATGGTAGCCGCCTTCGGCCTGTCCTATGAGTCAAAGCTGGGCGCCTTGCTCGTCATTACCGCAGCGCAGGCCGTATCGATCTGGAATGTGGGCATTAAGACCGCCGCCGCCCAAAACCTCGTGGCGGTGGGCTTTATCGAGGATCAAATGGGGCAGTCGGTCTCGTGGGGCCAATGGTTCATCTGGGCTGCGCCCTGGTCCATCCTGATGTCCATTGCGCTGTACTTCATCATGCGCGCTGTCATCAAACCGGAAACGGAGCGCATTGAGGGAGGAAAGGAGCTCATCGCCAAGCAGCTAGAGGACCTCGGGCCCACCTCACCGGAAGAGAAAAGGCTCATCGGATTTTCCCTTCTCCTGCTCTTCTTCTGGGCCACGGAGGGACTGCTGCACCCGATTAGCTCGGCCGTCATTACTGCGGTGGCCGTTGCCCTGATGCTGTTACCGAAGATCGGCGTGTTTACCTGGCCAGAAGCGCAAATATCCGTGAGCTGGGGTACCCTCATCGTCTTTGCCATTGGCATTTCCCTCGGCTCGTTCCTGCTGGATACGGGCGCTGCCACGTGGTTATCAGAAAAGACCTTTGGGCTTATGGGGCTGGATTCGCTGCCGATTCTGGCAACTATTGCATTGGTATCGCTATTTAATATCCTGATCCACTTGGGCTTTGCCTCTGCTACCTCGCTGGCCTCCGCGCTCATCCCGGTCTTTATCGCCTTGGCCGCCACACTGGATGTGCCCAACAGCGGCATCGGCTTCGTGGTCATCCAGCAGTTCGTCATCTGCTTCGGGTTCTTGCTGCCCGTCTCCGCGCCGCAAAATATGCTGGCCTATGGCACCGGCGCCTTTAGCACCAAGCAATTCCTTCGCTCTGGTATCCCGCTGACCATCGTCGGATACCTGCTCATCCTGCTGCTCTCTGCCACCTATTGGGCGTGGCTCGGCTTGGTCTAACACCAGGTACTAAAAAGGGAGGGCCTGCACGGTGCAGGTCCTCCCTTTTTATATGCAGCGCTTAATCCGTCTGCGTCAGGCTGCGATCACCGGACCACTCGACGTGGAAGGTGCCGGGCTTGTCGGTGCGCTTGAAGGTGTGCGCACCAAAGAAGTCGCGCTGGCCCTGGATAAGGGCGGCGGGCAGGCGGGTGGCGCGCAGGCTGTCGTAGTATGACAGCGAGGAGGCAAAGACCGGAGCCGGCAGGCCCATCTGGGTTGCAGCGACGACGACGCGGCGCCACGGTTCGATGAGGTCTTCCAGCTCACCCTTGAAGTAGGGATCCAGGATGAGGGCGGGAAGCTCTGGATTGGTATCAAATGCCTCGCGGATGCGGTCCAAGAACTTAGCGCGGATGATGCAGCCGCCGCGCCAGATGGTTGCTAGGTCGCGCGGATCGACATCCCAACCGAATTCGGTGGAACCAGCCTTGATCTCATCGAAGCCCTGGGAGTAGGCGATGAGCTTGGCGGCATACAACGCACGGCGAACGTCTTCGATGAAGGCATCCTTGTCGATGTCGAAGTCCGCGTTCGTGCCTGCTGGAAGCTGTCCCTCCTGCGCGGCGGCGCGCTGCTGGCTCGAAGAAGACAGTGCGCGGGCAAAGACGGACTCGGCGATACCAGTAATTGGCACGCCCAATTCCAAGCCATTGATGGCAGTCCAGCGGCCGGTACCTTTCTGGCCGGCGGCGTCCAAGATGACATCGACAAGCGGGGAGCCCGTGTCCGGATCCTTCTGGGCCAGTACCTCGGCGGTGATCTCAATGAGGTAGGAGTCCAGGTCGCCGGAGTTCCATTCCTTGAAAATCTCCGCAATCTCGGCAGGCTCCATGCCAGCGCCGTAGCGCAGCAGCTGGTAGGCCTCGCCGATGACCTGCATATCGGCGTACTCGATGCCGTTGTGGACCATTTTGACGAAGTGGCCGGCGCCATCCGGGCCGATGTGGGTCACGCACGGGGTGCCATCGACCTCCGCGGCGATGGACTCCAGGATGGGGCCGAGGGTCTCCCAGGACTCAGCCGGACCACCAGGCATGATGGATGGGCCGTTCAAGGCGCCTTCTTCGCCGCCGGAAATGCCAGCGCCCACGAAGTGCTTACCGCGCTCGGCCACTTCCTTTTCGCGGCGAATGGTATCCGTAAACAGCGCATTGCCGCCATCGATGATGATATCGCCGTCATCCATGGCATCGGCAAGCTGGTCAATGACCGCATCGGTGGCCTTGCCCGCCTGCACCATGATGATGGCCTTGCGGGGGCGCTCCAAGGAAGCCACGAAATCCGCGATGGACTCGGAAGGAATAAAGTTTCCTTCGTCGCCGTGGGCCTCAATGAGGGCGTGGGTCTTTTCTGGGCTGCGATTATAGACGGCGACGGTATTGCCATTGCGGGCAAAGTTGCGGGCTAGGTTGGAGCCCATTACCGCTAGGCCGACAACACCAATGTGCGCGAGTTCGTTCTTTTCAGTCATGGTGCCTATCCTACGTCACCGCCTCACTTTCGCCGCGCTGGCGGCTAAGCTTGAAGGCTATGTCAGATACCCAGATACTCAATGACTTACTCCATACCGCGCATACGCGCCTGCTCAACGAGGAGGAACTGGAGAAACTAAATTCGGTTAACGGCGGGCTTGCTGAGTTCATCGGGCTCACCTTCGACCGCGTGGGCCCGACCGAGGCCCGCGCACACCTCACCGTGACCCCTCAGCACCACCAACCGTGGGGCGTGGCGAATGGCGGGCTATATTGCACCATCGCGGAAACGGTGGCCTCCCTTGCCAGCGTCGCGGCTGCCGATGCCCCAGCGATGGGGGTCAATAACTCCACGGACTTCATCAAGGCGACAGGTGAGGGCGAGCTAGAAGCTGTGGCCACCCCCATTCAATTGGGCACGCGGACCCACGTGTGGAGCGTAGAAATGCGCCAAGGAGACACCCTAGTTGCACGCACCACGCTGCGCACCATGATTATGGATAAGCGCAGCTAGAGCCAGTGGTTCTTCCGGAACCACGCCCACAGTCCGCCAACGACTGCGACCATGATGATTATTGCCATGGGATACCCAAAGGCCCAGTGCAGCTCCGGCATGATATCGAAGTTCATGCCGTAAATACCGGCGACGAGGGTCGGCGCGGCCCACATGCCGACGACCGCGGAGATGGTGCGCATATCGGAGTTTTGCTGCATGGTGACCTTGGCCACCGAGGCATCAATAAGCGAGGTCAGGCGTTCATCGAAGCTGGCCACCAAGTCATTGACCACGAGCTCGTGGTCATAGACATCGCGCAGGTAGGACCGGATCTGTTTGGAGATGAGGTCCTTGTGATCCGAAACCATTGCCTTTAACGCCGCAGACAGCGGGTAAATGGCGTGCTTCATTTCCAAGACTTCGCGCTTGAACATATAAATGCGGTCGACGTCGAATTTGAGGTTCGGGGTAAAGATTTCCTCTTCGAGTTCATCGACTTCATCGCTAATAAGGCGCGCGACCTCAGAGTAGCGGTCCACCATCATGTCCAGGATCTTCCAGGCCATGGCGACAGGGCCGAGCTCCACCAGGTCCTGCTCGTCTTCGACTGGGTAGGGCTTGGTGGGCAGCTTTGCACCGTGGCGGACGGTGATGATGAAGTTAGAGCCCATGATCATCTGAATTTCGCCCGTAGAAATGATCTGGCGCTTATCTTTCACCTCATCGTGGTCGCGGTAATTCACCGAGCGCGCCACCACAAAGAGCTGGTCATCGTAGCGCTCCAGCTTCGGTCGCTGGTGGGCCATAACGGCGTCTTCCACGATGAGCTCGTGGATGCCAAATTGCGAAGCGATCTTCGTCATCTGGGATTCATAGGGCTCATGCAGGCCCACCCAGACAAACCCGCGGCCATATTCCGCCACGGTTTCCAGGGCGGAATGCGCGGAATACTCGCCGGGTAGGGCCTCACCATCGACGAAGACGCGGCAGTGCTCGATGGCGCGCTCCGCGGGAACCGGTGGGAAGGAAGGCTGACTAGGAGGCGTGGGTTTCTTTCGGCCCCTAAAGGGCGTGGGTACGGACGGCATCGTTTCAGCCTCCTTTGCACGGTAGTGCGGATAGTAACGCAATCAAGTAGTAAAACGGGCCACGTTTTAAGCAGCGGGTAAAGCTTACACCGACGGTGGGTAATATAATCGAATCTATGCCTACGTGGAAAGAAGTTACCGAAGCCAATCCCGCCCACTCCCATAATTTCGCCCGCAAATGGAAGATGCTTGAGGCGCAGGGCAAAGACATTCATGGGGAGGCCCGGCTTGTCGATGCCATGGTGGAACGCAATTCCACCATCCTCGACGCCGGCTGTGGAACCGGCCGCGTCGGCGGGGAATTGCTGCGCCGCGGACACAGCGTGGTGGGCATCGACGTGGATCCCATTTTGATCGAACACGCCGAACATGACTTCCCAGACGGCGAATGGTTCGTCGGAGACCTGTGCACCGAAGAGGTTCCTGAAGGACCCTTTGACCTCGCTGTTTCTGCGGGAAACGTCATGGGCTTTTTGGCCGTGGACGGCCGCGAGGAAGCCCTGCGAAATATTTTTAACTCGCTGACCCCCGGCGGGCGCTTCGTCACCGGCTTTGGGGAAGGCCGCGGATGGGAATTCCAGGACTTCCTTGATATGGCGCAGAAGGTGGGCTACCGCGTTGACTTCACGTTCTCTTCTTGGGACATGAAGCTATTTTCGGAGCATTCCACCTTCTTGGTCGCCGTACTTTCTAGGCCTGGCGCGGACCTATTGGCTTAAGGCTTTAAAAGCGCCGGTCCGCTTGGTCGAAGAAATCGACTTCGTGGATGCTGGCGCTGATAAAGGCGCGCTCGGCGCGGGTCCGGGTAGCCTCATCCGCCTTTTCTAAAGTTTCCTCCACAATCTTGATGCTCTCGCTCACCCCGGCGAGGAAATCTTCCCCGCCGTAGACCTCCAACCAGGCATGGTAGGGGTGATCGGGCGAGTCGAATTCCGCCAAGTGCAGGCCTACCTCTGCATACAGCCAGTAGCAGGGAAGTACCGCCGCGATGCCAACCGCATAATCATCCGTGTGCGTGCTGCGGATGAGAAAATCCGTGTATGCGCTGGTAACCCACGATGGCGCCGTAGTAGCAGAATCCTTCAACCATCCGCGGTGCAGTTCAGCCTCCTCCGCGAGGCATTCGTAGGCGCCCTGCGCCCAGTGCAATTGCTGTGCGGTATCGGGCGCTTGGCTGGCCAGGCGAGCCAGGGCCTTCGAGTAGGACGCCAGGTATTGCGAATCCTGATCGAGGTAGAAGCTGAAAGCATCGTTGGCAAGTGCCCCGGACCCCAGCTTCTGAATAAAGGGTAGTGCCTTTACCTGCTCCCAGTGCTCCGCCGCGATATTCCACAGGCGCTGCGTGTACGGGCCAGCGGCCGCTACTCGCGGCTGATCGGCATTTTCTACCTCTTCCAATGGCCCGGACAAGTGAGGAAGCGGTACCGAGGACGCAGCCCGCATCAAGCGCTGCGGGCGGTGCAGGTGGTCTACCGGCCCGCTGCCTTTGCCGACGGCCAGCGCATCCGCATTAGCAATCGCCTCGTGCAGCCAGTCCGTGGACCACTCTAGGGCGGTGGCGACTTCATCGCCTGCGCCAAGCCGCGTTGCTAGGGCAGAGGAGAGGGAGCAGCCCGTGCCGTGGGTATTCTTGGTCTGCACTCGAGCCGATTCCACGCGGTGAACCTTGCCATCGGCAGTGACCACGGCGTTATCGGCAATCGCCGAGTCAAGGTGCCCGCCCTTGACGATGACCGCCGTATCCGCCTCAGCGGCCCACGTCTTAGCCACCTCGATGGCACGGTCCAAGTCCGTAGCTTCCTCCGTCTGCGTCAGGACGGCCAGCTCCTTGAGGTTGGGCGTGATGACATCAGCGCGGGAACACAGCTCGCGCACCGCCTTTTCCGCCGCGGGGTCCAAGAGGCGGTCGCCACTGGTGGCCACCATGACCGGGTCCAAGACCACGGGGACGGACGGGTCGATCTGGTCGAGGAACGTGGATACGAGGTCGGTGATGGGGGCATCGGCAAGCATGCCGATCTTGATGGCATCGATGTTTACGTCTTCGCGGACGGAATCCAGCTGCTCTTGGAGGAAATCCAGCGGCGGGACGTGGACGCTGCGCACGCCCTGGGTATTTTGGGCCACCAGCGCGGTGACCACGCTCATTCCATACCCGCCCGCGGCGGCGATGGACTTCAAATCGGCCTGGATGCCGGCTCCGCCTGTGGGATCGGTTCCAGCAATCGAGAGAATACGGGGGTAGGTTCCTTTAGCCACAGTAGGCCTCCTTTAGGTTGTGTGCTGCCGCTGCCGGGTCATCGGCAGCCATAATGTCGCTGACCACGCAGATCCCTGCGAAGTCGCTTGCAGAAAGTTCGTGGGCATTGTGTGCCTTGATGCCGCCGATGGCGACGGACTCGATGCCGCGTTCGCGCGCCGCGGTGGCAAGGCGCCTGGCGGCCTCGGCACCGATTCCCGCTGGCGCATTCTTCTTGGTCGCCGTCGAGTGAACCGGGCCGATGCCAATGACATCGGGGGCCTCCTGCGGGTCAATGGCGTCCAGCTCTTCCCGCGTGCCCACCGAAAGCCCGATGAGCTTATCGGGGCCAAGCAGCTCCCGTGCTTGGTTAAAATCCATATCGTTTTGGCCAATGTGCAGGTGGCAGCCTACCTTGGCCGCTACCTCGGCGCGGTCATTGATAAAAAGCGGTACGCCGCCTAAGACCTTCATGAGTTCGCGGGCGGTAGCCTCGACCTCCTCGTCGCTGGCTTCTTTATCGCGCAATTGCACGACGGTAGCCCCGCCGCGTACCGCCTCTTGCACGATGGGAACGACCTTGTCCCGCCCGCCGGCGAGCTCAGGATCGGTGATGAGATACAGTGTCCAATCGATGCTCATGACAGCTCCGCAATGTCGGCGACCTCGGAGGCAGAGATGCGCTCCTCGATTGCATCGGTGGACAGCCCATACAGCGCATCGAGCCAGGCAACCGCAAAGGAGCCGGGCGCCGTGGATTTCTCCGCGGCAACGCTGCCTGCGGCCCCCACATGCGCATGCGCTGCGATGATCGCTGTGAATGGATCCTCCCACGCTGCCAGGTAAGCCGCGCAGATGGCGCCCAGCGAACAACCCGTGCCGATGACGTTTTGCAGCATCGGGTGTCCAGACTCGAGGCTTACCGCACGCGGCGTTTCGCCTGCCTGCACGATGAGATCCGTGGGACCAGACACGGCAATTACGGCTCCAGTATCGCGGGACAGTTTGAGCGCTGGTTCCAGAGCCGCCTCCACGCCATCGGTGGACTCCACGCCGCGCCCGCCGGCTCCGGTTCCGACCAAGGCTATGATCTCGGAAGCATTACCGCGAATCGCCGTCGGGCGCTGCGGCAGGACTTCGTGCATGAACTCGGTGCGCTTGTGCAGACCACCCGCGCCAACGGGATCGAGGACCCACGGGTTTCCAGCCGCGGTCGCACCGGCGATTGCCTCTCGCATGCCGCCGTATTGCTCGGAATTCGGGGTTCCACAATTGATAAGCACGCCGCTGGCTATCTTCGCAAAATCTTGCGACTCATCTGGAGTATCTACCATTGCTGGGCTGGCGCCGATGGCCAATAGCGCATTGGCAGAAATATTGCTGACGACCTTATTGGTCAAGCACTGAATAAGTGGAGCGGTATCGCGCACCGCATCGTGGGCACGGAGAAATGAACAATCCACAACAATGCCTTCGCTAGTTCTAACTGAGAGCAGGTTCAATGGGTGTATCTCAGCCACTGCGTGGCACCCCATGTTGTAATGCCCAAGCCTAACAAAAATGGGAAAATAGGAACGAAAACAACGAAAGCCGCCGCCCACAGCCCCGCAGCAGGGTAGTAGGACGGCGGCTGGTACCGAGGAGGATTTAGTTCTTTTCTTCTTCCGCCTCATCGATAAGGATGCGGGCGATGCGCTGCTGGGTAGTAATCTCCAGGTTGCCCCGGTTGCGGGAGAGGATATTAGCCGCCCAGTTGACCAATACAGCCAAGCGGCTGCGTAGACCAACGACGTAGGTCAGGTGCAAGGCCAGCCATGCCAACCAGCCTGGGAAGCCGGAGAATTCGGTCTTGCCCAGCTTCACAACGGCATTGAAGCGGGTCACGATGGCCATCGATCCCTTGTCGAAGTACTCGAAAGGTTCCTTTTCATCGGCCGTGGACTCCTCGTCCACCTTGGTCTCGATGAGCTTGGCGACGTGCTCGCCACCCTGAATTGCCACCTGTGCCAAGCCCGGCAGGCGGTTCAGGGACATCATGTCACCGATGATGTAGACGTTGTTGAAGTCACCAACGGTCATGTCATCGTTGACGGAAACGCGGCCCGCGCGGTCAGCCTCGACTCCGGCCTGGTCAGCGACCATCTTGCCCAGTGGGGAAGCGGAAACACCAGCGGACCAGATCTTGGTCGCGCCCTCGAGGGTGACCTCTTCCTCGGTCTTCATGTTCTTGTAGGTCACGGAGTCTTCGTTGACGTTGGTCACCATGGCGTTCAGGCGAACGTTGACGCCTTCCTTCTCCAAAGTGCGCTGAGCACGGCGGCCGAGGCGCTTGCCAAACGGAGGGAGTACCTGCGGCGCGCCGTCGAGCAGGTAAATCTTGGCGGCGGAGGTGCCGTAGGTGGAGTAGACATCGCTAAGCGTGCGGTTAGCCAACTCAGCGATCTGGCCGGTGAGCTCCACACCGGTCGGGCCGGCACCGACGATGATGAAGGTCAGGAGGCGCTCGCGCTCAGCGGGGTCATCGGTAAGCTCAGCTTTTTCGAAGGCGGAAATGATGCGGGAACGCAGCTCCAGGGCATCATCCAAGGTCTTCATGCCAGGGGCAAACTCCGCGAAGTGGTCGTTGCCAAAGTACGACTGGCTGGAACCAGCGGCAACCACGAGGGAGTCGTAGGAGTAGGTGCGCGAAAAGTCATCGAGCTCGGCGGTAACCGTCTGGTCCTCCAGGTTAATGTCGGTCACGTTGCCGTTGACAAAGTCCACATTATCCTGGTTGCGCAGCAGCTGGCGGGTCGAGGGGGCAACCTCACCAGCGGAAATCATGCCGGTAGCCACCTGGTAGAGCATTGGCTGGAACAGGTGGTGGTTCTTCTTATCGATGAGGGTGATCTCAACATCGGCGTTCTTCAACTTCTTCACAGTGTTAAGACCGCCGAATCCACCGCCAACCACGACGACGTGGTGACGGCTTCCGTTTGGACGATAAGGGGTATCAGTCATGGAATTAATGCGACCTTCCTCGAGAAAGCTTATTTAAGTACCCGTATAGTGTAAACGCTCGTTACATAACGTGCATACTTGATACCCATTTACATGCGTTTCAGGTTTCCTTTCATGCGGAGCGCCTTAACCGAAACCGCTCAGAATCTGGCTAAAATAAGCCCAACCGTGACCCTTGCACCCAGGAGCGCTCCCCAAACCATGAGTTTTTCCACCCCCGAGCATCTACGCTCCATCGACGCGGAGGCATGGCCCAATATCGCGACCGTGCCATCGCAGCGCTGGGCGGCGCTAAAATCCCGCCGGGCCGAGGCAGAATTCGCCAAGGCCTGCGATAATGCCGGCTTGGAACTGGAACTCGATGCTGCTGGCGGCCCCGATTTGAAGATAGGCCACGATGCATTATTCGAGCGAATCGCCGCCACCGGATGGTTAGGCTTCGCCGAAAGCTATATGGCAGGCGAGTGGACCGTCTCATCCTCCACCCAATTAGTGAAAGTTTTAGGCAAACTCCTGCAGGTGGGGTATCTTCCCAAACCGCAAGGGGTAAGCGTGCGCGATTCTGAGCCAGGGGAGCTGCCTCTCGACCTAGTGCGCCTCTATGCTGGCGATGGTCTAAGCCACGTTGGCGGGATCTTCTCCAGCGGCGTGCCGACGACGATCCGGGAAACGGTCGAAAGCTTTAGTCCAAAGGCCGGCGGCAGGGAACCGAAGAGCCACTTTGTCGATGTCACCACGGTGAGCGAACCCACCAACGTAGACCGGGATGACTTGGGCGAGGCGCAGCGTAGGGCGGCGGATTGGCTTCTCGATGCCACCCGCACCGGCGCCGGCACCCACCTTCTGGTCTATCCCGCGGCCGGAATGCAGGCCGCGATACGCGCTACCAAACGCCGCGCCACTGTCGATGTCCTGACCAGCGATGTTGAACAAATCACCCAGATGCGCGAGGCGCTTGTCTTCGCCGGAACGGAGGACTCTATCCACGTAGAGCGGATTCCGGATTCTGTTCCGAGCCCGAAGCAATGGCGCGGGCACTACGATGCGATCATCAGCGTGGAAAAGTTCGAGCAATTAAGCCCGCGAGAGCGCAAGGCCTATATCCGAGTCCTCGACCGATTCCTTACCGCAAACGGTCGGGCGGCTTTTCAATCGATCGTGGCCACCGAGTCCATGTCGGAGGCTGCCCGAGCATCCTTGCAGGCCATGCGGGCCTATATCTGGCCAGGACTCGACTATCCGCTGACTATGGACGTGCACCGGCTCGTAGATAAGAACTCTCACCTGCGCATCGTGTCCGAAACGCACGTGGGCAGCCACTATATTGAATCCCTGCGCCAGCAGCGATCCTTTTTTGATGGGCACCTTCGCGAGGCCGCCGCTGCCGGCTTTGATCCGGTTTTCCGCAGGTTATGGACCTTCCAATTCGCACTTCGCGAGGCGCTCATGACCCTCGGAATGATCGATTCCGTCCAATTCGGCCTGACCCACCGCAATCGCGGCGGGCGCCGTTAGGCTTTCTAGTGCTTTTAGTGCGGAAGCTCGTCGAATTCGTCTAGCAAATCGACGCTCGGGACGAAAAAGTTCGTTCCAGTCAGGGCGGTGGAGAAGTCCAGGATTCGGTCATAATTGCCTTCGGGATCGCCGATGAACATATTGCGCAAACGCTCGTTGATATCTTCTGGGTCCTTGGCATATCCGATGAAGTAAGTACCCATCTCACCTGCGGCAAAGGAACCAAAGACCATGTTCTCGCGGTAGATATCTTCCTCGAGGTCATTGAGAGCGACGTGGGAATTTGATGGCTGTGCATCCTCATCGAGCTCCACGTCATCGGCCTTGGTGCGCCCGATAACGCGTTCTTGCTCTTCGGTGCTGATGCCGCTCCACTTATCTAGGTCATGCGTGTATTTTTGCACAGTGACGTAGGAGCCGCGGGGATAATCGGCGTCATCGGCAAGCAGCACTGTCTCTAGGGCTTCCTCGGGGAGGGGATTAGCGGTGCCGTCCACAAAGCCCAGGAGATCGCGCTGGTCCAGGTACTTGAAGCCCTGGGTCTCATCGATGACGGTGGCGGCATCGCCCAGCTGACGCAAGACCTGGCGCGCCATCTCGTGGCAGAGGTCATAAGTATTCGCGCGGAAATGCAGCAGGATATCGCCGGGCGTGGAAGGCGCCTTGTACGCGCCCTCGAGCGGCTCGAACTCCTTGAGCTTGTCCGGCCGGGGAGCGCTGGTGAGGCGTGGCCACATGGACGCACCGATGCCAACGACCGTATACAGCTCGCCCTCATTGTGGCGGAAATTGACGGACTTGAAGGTATCGCCAAATGCGGAGAGCATGTCCCGAGTGGCTTGCTCGCCGCCTTCCGCAATGTCCAAGACCAGGAACAGGGCGGCGCGGGAAGGCTTAGTGACAACGCGTTGAATAGTCATGAGTTCCAGCATATGTGTTGGCTTTCGGCGGTGCACGTTTGGTGTTGTGTGCTGACGCCGCTTGCAGGCGTGGCTTGCAGGCGTGAGGCGTTGGCATGGCGTGATGCGTTTTTGCAAATAGCGAGCCGATTTGGGCGTTTCGAAGGGCACTATTTGTAAATTTAGAACAAACTGCGCCCGGAGTGGCTTTGCCATTCTTGGATGAAAGGCCTTGGCACGATGGGAGGGGCGTTCATGGATCTAAAATGACATAATGTACATTATCGGACAATAATGGAGATATGGAGGTTAAGTTGAGGGTGGTTTGAGCATAATCCCTTAGGCTCGTGGATTCGGTCCGGGGCTTGGCTAGCCCACCTGTTGGCGCGCGCTAAGACCTTGAGAGACTCGAAGGTTCTGTGGCCAAGTTGGCCCGGCTCCTCAGCGGCCAGAGTTTGAATCACTTGAAGTGAGCCGTGCTTGAGAATTCGCTTCGGCGAGGCTCGTGTGGGGTGTCTGGCAAGCGGCACGCCACGACCTCGGACGGCTCGGACATCCGATTGGGCGCAGATTCGCTTCAGGCGGGCCTTTCCTGCCATTGGGCCCAGATGGGCTTATACCCCGGCATTTAGTCACAGTGACGTTAAAACAAGAGGAACATTATTGGTTTTTGTAGGCGCTCCACAGCTGCCAGATGGTTAATACGGCTAGCAATGCTGCAAACGCCGTGACTAGCCACATCTGTTGAACCGCAACGAAAATCGAGAAAGCTATGACGACTACGAGGCGGAACCACAGTACGGAAATTAAACGTCGAGAATTCACGGTCTAGTCCTTATTCAAGGAGATGCGCAGGTTGATCTCGCCGTCCTCGGCAACCTTTGCCGCCAGCATGTCTGGCGTCTCCACGTTGTAGTCCAGGCGGTTGATCGGAACGTCTCCGCCAATGACGATATCGTCACCGTCGCGCAGGACATCGAACTCGTGGGTGATTTCCTGCGTTTTATCCTTGATCGTGAGGTCACCAGTGAGCTTAACGGAGCCGATGGTGCCGTCTTCGGGGACATCGGCAAGCGAGGCGGGCTTAGTAAGTGTGAAGGAAGACTCTGGGAAGTCTGAAGTCTTAAAGAGCTTGGACTTCATGTTTTGGTCGCGGACCTTCTTGTCCGTGGTGAGGGCATCCATATTGACCGTAATGGTGGCTGATTCCAGCCTGGAATCGGAAATCTCCGCCTGTCCAGTAACCTCTGTGGTCGATCCAGAGGTGGACGTCCTTTCCGCCGGTAGAACCTCGTCGAAGGTAAAGCCCACCGAGGTGTGGTTATCGGCGCGGCCCTTGGCCACGGACCAGGAGCCGTCGAGCGGCGTTGAGGCTGCCTTGGCACCATCGGCAGTCACGGGCTCCGTCTTGACGCCGCCGCTTTTGAAAAGCGAGTACACAATCGGGCCGATTGCTACGGCGGTAAGCACGAGGATTAAAACCACGAAGATGGAAACGACGAGTTTCCGGTTATAAAAAAGCTTTTTCATCTACTATCGAAGTCCTTCTAAACGCCGAGCCAGCGAAATAAGCTCCTCACACAGACTGGAAAGCTCTTCCGCGCTCGCGCCTTCTTCTGCGGCGGTTTGAATGTCTTCTGCGGAGCACCGCAATTCAAAAAGGCCGTCGCGCAAACCTTGCACTTTATCTGGGCTTAAGATTACTGCATCGGCAGGAATATCCGTGCCACTAACATTGTTTCTTTGTTCATAAGCACGCTGTTTGCACGAGGCGCTGCAAAACTTACGTGGTCGTCCCCTACCGCCTTGGTCAATATCCTTTCCACACCATTGGCAGGAACCGACATTGCTTTCACGACTAGCTGTACGGATCACTAGATACACTTTAGTCCATTAAACGGCGGGCTGGGAACAATACCGCGTGGGTGTTCGTTATAATAAATAGCTCTTAGGCGAAACTATCGCCGTCAATCAGGGATCTCTTTGAAAAGGATGATGTTGCATGGCAGATCGCGTACTCCGTGGCAGCCGTATGGGTGCAGTCAGCTACGAAACTGACCGCGACCACGACCTCGCACCGCGCCAGATGGTGAAATACCGCACGGACGATGGTGAAATTTATGAGGTGCCCTTTGCACATGAGGCAGAAATCCCTGAAGAATGGATGTGCAAGAATGGCAAGCTGGGCCACCTCGTAGAGGGCGAAGGCGTGGAAGCTAAGCCCATCAAGCCACCTCGCACCCACTGGGATATGCTGCGGGAGCGCCGTTCCATCGAGGAACTCGATGAGCTTTTGGAAGAGCGCATTAACCACCTGCGCTCCCGCCGTCGGACCGCTGCTCGCCTCCTCAAGGAGCAAGAACAGCAGAAGAAGTCTTAAAGGCTCAAGCGGAATTAATTTAAGCCCGTACCCTGGCTGCCATATTGGCACGGGGTACGGGCTTTTTAGCTGCCTAGGTTATTTCTTCTTGGTCAGCTGGCCCACCTGGTGCTTGACCAAGTATCCCAGCTCATTGGCCAAATTGGTGGCCCAGCCCACACCGTTGCGCGCCTTCTGGCCAGCATTGTGAACGGAGCCGTGTTTGACCTCGTGGTCCGCCAGCTTGGACATCTCGCCGGCAAAATCTTTCACCTGCTCCGCGCGGTGGGCCACGCCCCACTTGGTTACCTCGAAGAGAGAGTCCTTGACAAAGGAACCATCCAGTTTGGACTCGCCGTACTCGCGCTCGGTGAAGGTGATGGGTACCTCGCGGATATCGTATCCAGCCTTGACTGCGCGGAAGGCCAGGTCCACCTGGAAGATGTAACCGGCCTTAGACAGCTCATCAAAGTCGATGTCTTCCAAGAGTTCGCGGCGGAAGGCGCGGTAGCCGGCGGTCATATCGGACAGGTCGGTACCGAGCGCGAAAGAGATGTAGAGGTTGCCCAAGCGGGACAGGTACTCGCGGGATGCCGGCCAGTTGACGGTCTCGCCACCCGGCACGTAGCGGGAACCGATAACGAGGTCAGCGCCCTTGTCAATCTCTTCCAGCAGCAGGTGCAGCTGTTCTGGGGCGTGGGAGCCATCAGCATCCATTTCACAAAGGACCTGGTAGTCGCGCTCCAGTCCCCATTCAAAGCCTGCGATATAAGCGCCCAAGAGACCGCCCTTGCCCTCGCGGTGCAGCACGTGAATGTGGTCATCTTCTGCTGCGAAAGCATCGGCTTTCTCGCCGGTGCCGTCGGGGGAATTATCATCCACAACGAGGATGTGAACCTCTGGCAGCGCCTCGCGGACACGGCCGGTAATCAGGGGAAGGTTTTCAATCTCGTTATACGTTGGGATGATAACCAGCGTCGCAGAATCAAGAGTGCTCACAGTAATTAATGCTCCTACTTTTCTTTAGCGCCGACACCGCGAGGTGTACGACCCAATCGGTTGGTACGCACGGCAACGAGTGCGCAGACGGTACCAATAATAACCATCAGCCACTGCATGAGCGAACCGTAGCGCACCGAAAATGTTTCACCGGTTTTTAGAGGCAGGCTTTCTACCAGTGTCGCGGGCTCAAATAGCTCCGTGGATTGGCTCACGCTACCATCTGGGTGCACGAGTGCGGAGACTCCAGAGGTGGCTGCAACCACGACGGCGCGGTCGGTTTCAAGCGCCCGCAGCCTGCTCATGGCCAGCTGCTGGTACGTCATATCGGAAAAGCCGAACGTGGCGTTATTGGTTGGCGTCGTAAGAATCTGCGCGCCGTTTTTGATGGATTCGTGGAAGGCATTATCGAAGGAGACCTCGTAGCAGGTCGCCACACCTACCGCGACGGAATTCATGGAGACCACACCGGGCCCGTCCCCTGCCTTGAAATCACCAGCAAGGTCAACGTAGTCAGAGAAATGCGCGAAGAAGTCCCGCATGGGCATGGTCTCACCGAACGGTTGCAGGTACTTCTTATGGTGGTGATCGCCCACACCGTGGCCGGGGGCAAAGACTTGCATGGTATTGCGCGCGCCCACCTCATCGCGGGTGGCGGTACCGACCAACACGGGAGCGTCGATGGCATCGACGGCACCGCTAATGGCCTGGGCTGCTTCGCCGTCGCGGAAAGGATCGATATCGGAAGAATTTTCCGGCCAGATCACCAGATCTATATCGTCTTCGCGGCGCGCGAGTTTCTCCGTTTCCTGGACGTGGTTATTCAGGACCGCGCGACGCTGCCCAGCGAAGTCCAAACCGCTGCGCGGCACGTTTCCTTGGATGGCCGCTACCTTGGTATCGCCAACCTTGGTATCTGCGGGATCGATGCCGCGCCCAGCCGCGAGTCCCGCAACGAGCGGGAGGATGAGCGCGGCGCCAGCAGCGATCTTTACCCGCCCACCGCGCAGCAATAAGCCGGCAAGGCCGCAGGCACACAATGCCGTTGCCACCGTAATCAGCGAGGTCCCGCCCCACGGCGCGAGATTGGCTAAGGGCCCTTCAATTTGTCCCCATGCCAGTTTGACCCAAGGGAAGCCGCCAAAGGGCACCGAGGAACGCAGGACCTCTACGGCGAGGTACACGAAGGGAAAGACCAGGAATCCGTATCGCCACCGCGCCACAGCGGCCCCGAATATCCCTAAAAGGACCGCATATACCGAAAGCCAGATAGCAAGCGCCGCATAGGGAACGGTGCCCACCAACTCGCCAATCCAGGGCAGGCTCAGCAGGTACAGGATCAGCCCGTGTGTCACCGCCAACAGGGCGCCTAAGGAACCGCGCACCTGCCGGTCACGCCACGGCATCAGGCTCACATACAGCAGGGCGATGCCAATAATCGCGCCCCACCACCAGCCGCGCGGCTCAACAGCGGTAAAGGTCAGCGCACCAGAGATGCCCGCTATGACCAAGCGGGCGAAAAATATGGCCACTTATTTTCCATCCTGCGAATTATCATCGCCGCGGGGACCGAAGTCATCAGGATCTAGGTTCTCGGACCAGTTGCGCAGCTCTTCCTCGTCGATTACCTCGTGGGAGTCGCTCTGACCAGACGATTGCCCAAAAGCCTGTCCAAAAGATTGCCCCGAGGCCTGCCCAAAGGATCCAAAATTGCCATAGCTATCGTGCTGCTGCGCCATGGGCGATGCCTCGTAGATGCGCACACCCATCTTCTCTACCTTGCGGTAGATGGATACGGCCATAAACTTTCGAAAGAGCGACCGCGTTGGGGCGAAGATGAGCAGGATCCCCATAAAACTAGTCAAAAATCCGGGCAGGGACAGCAGCATGCCACCGGCCAGGGTGAGGCCCACATTCCCGGCGGTTTTGCCCATATCGTTATCGCGGACGTAGTAGGTCCCGTCACCGGCCTGCTCTACTTGTTTACCCATCAACCGGCGCACCTCGATGCCGGCGATGGACATACCAAAGAACATGGTGATGAACAGGGCAATGAGCGCCCAAAAGACGCCAATCCACTCGGCGACGGCCCAAAACGCTAGGGTTTCCGCCAGCATATAGAGGACGAGATATAAAAACGGCATAGCTTCCAGTTTAACGAGCAAAGCTGACGATATGCTGGCAACACTCGATCCCGGCGCAGGGCTTCTCACCGGCTACACTGGCAAGCTATGCATTACCCCAAATTTTTCCAGCATCCCGAGTCCGGCACCTGCCTGCGCCTGCACGTTGTGGGCGGTTTTACCAGCCCTAATGATTGGATCCATTTGGGTTATTGCGCGGCGCACTGGGCCGATGGCAGCGTTTATATTCGCCCCAATTCCGCCATCGAGTTGCGGGGAGTTACAGACAAGGCCCAGCTTGCGGCGGAGCTGGATAAATTAGAGCTGCTAAGCTTCCACATTCCTGTGCTGGCCTCTCCCCTTTCTGCCGCGGCGAAGCAAGCCGCGCGCCAGCTGACCACGCACCTGAATACCGAACAGCCGGGCTTAGAGTCGCTCGCGATTACCGCTGCCGCCGACGATCTACCGGTTTCTGCCGCGCAGGTTAGTATGCAGCTGCTTGACGATGCCACCTTAAACATCACCCAGTCCCCCACCTCTGACCGGCCTACCGCGGGCCTCTCGCTTGCCGATGCCGCAGCCCACCTTCAACGTCTCGGTGCACAAAGCACCGAGACGAAGGGCACTCGGGCGAAGGGCACTGGGGCAAGTGGCGCGGAGCTTAACGCAGAACCTGGCCCCATTGGCTGGTTGGATGAGCACCAGGCAGAAGGCGTGGTCGACCTTGGTGCGGGGGTCTACCAAGGCGCCATCCCGGCGCAGTTCGCGCAGCTTATCGGTCAGCTAGAAGTGGACATCACGGTCACCCCGTGGGGAGGCCTAGTCTTTCACGACATCGCAGAGGGCGATGCCGAGGTCGTCCTCCGCGTGCTCGCCCCGCGCGGTTTCATCTTCGATATCAATTCGCCCCTGCTACGGGAGGGCGAGGCCGGCTAACGCGGCATGTGCCGCCACACGGGCCGGGGCACGAGCCGCATGACCCAGGCCAAGGCTTGCAGGGCCTTCGGGATCCACAGGGTGTGGCTGCGCGCCTGACCGCGGCGGTCGTCGTTGTCTATGCAGACAACGACGGCATCGGCGACATCGCCTGGCCGCACCGATAGCGGGGCCGGTGTCATCCCCTGGGTCATGGACCCAATGACGAACCCGGGGCGCGCGGTAATCAGCCCGAGCCCACTGCCGTGCAGTCTGTCCGCAAGGCCCTGGCAAAAAGCATCCAGCCCAGCCTTGGTGGAACCGTAGACATAATTGGCGCGGCGGGCCCGCCACCCAGCGATGGAGGAAAAGGCCACGATATGGCCGCGCGGCATCGACTGCGCCGCTACCGTGAGCACGGAGACCTGGGCGGTGTAGTCGATAGTGGCGATCTGTGCTGCGTGGGACGGATCAGTTTCCGCCTTATCTTGATCTCCTAGGATTCCGAAGGCGACCACAGTCAGCTCGATGGCGCCGACGCGTTCCTTGGCCTCGGTAAAGATCTGGCGGTGTTGGGAGAAATCCTCCGCGTCAAAGGACAGCTGGTGGACGCTGCGTGCACCTGCGGCCTTAAGCTGGGCGGTAATCTCCTCCAGCCCGTGGGTCCCGCGGGCGGCGAGGACGATGTCGTTGCCGCGGGCCACGCGACGGGCGATTTCACCGCCTATATCGCTGCGCCCGCCCAGGATCAGTACGCCAGCCACTTAACGCACTTCGCGTTCAACGACGTTGAGGGACTCGTAGCCATCCTTGGTAAGTACCACGATGTCTTCCAGCCGCATGCCCCACTGGCCTTCTAGGTAAATGCCTGGCTCAATGGAAAAGGCCATGCCCTCTTCCAGTGGCAGGTCATTTCCCTCCATGATGAAGGGCTCTTCGTGGGTCGAAAGGCCAATTCCGTGGCCGGTGCGGTGGACGAATTTATCGCCCCAGCCGGCATCGGCAATAGCCTTCCTAGCAATCCCGTCGATTTCTTCAGCCGTGCTGCCGGGCTTGGCGGCGGCGCGGGCGGCCGCTTGGGCATCGTAAAGCACGGCATATGCGTCTTGGAAGTCCTGCGGCGCCTGGCTGAGATCGCCGCCTACGACGTAGGTGCGGGTGCAATCGGAGTGATAGCCGGAGGGCAAGGTACCCCCGAGATCCACGACAACGGGCTCGCCCGCAGCCAGCTTCCGGTCAGAGAAGCTATGGTGCGGATTGGCGCCATTCGGGCCAGAACCTACGATGACAAAGTCAATGATGGAATGCTCTTTGAGGATGAGCTTTTCCAGTTCCTGCGCTACCTCGGCCTCGGTGCGGCCGGGCTGCAGGAGCTCAGGAACCTGGGCGTGCACGGCGTCGATAGCCTGGCCGGCCTTGCGCAGCTCCGCGATTTCCGCCTCATCCTTGCGGGTGAAAAGCTCCGCGAGCGCGTAGGTGGCAAGGACATAATCCGCCTCGGGCACGCGCGCCTGGAACTGCAGAATATGGTCTGCCGTCAGGGATTGTCCCAGCGCGACCTTCTTGATCGACGCAGCACCCTTGAGGGCGAGCTCGTAGGGATTATCGCCGTCATTCCACCCGCGCAGTTCCACATCGAGCTTGCCGACGGGCGCCGATTTAATATCCTTAATATCCGTATTCGGCGAGACTATCCACGGCGTACCGCTTTGGGGAACGGCTAACACCGTCAGGCGTTCGTGGGACGAGACCCACGAACCGGTCAGGTAGGCAAAATCAGGGCCGGTGCCAATCAGCAAAAGGTCAATGCCCTGCTGGGCGGCCGCTTCCTGCGCTGCCGAGAGCCGGCGCGAATATACTTCGGGAGAAAAAGCCTGAGTAGTCATGGCCCACAGTCTACTAGCCAGTAGGACGGGCTAGCTTAAGCCCCGATCGCGACGACCCCGCGCTGGATGGCGTCGATTGCGCGGCGCGCGTTGCGCTGAATCTGGCCATCGTAGCCAGTCTTGGCGATTTGCTGCAGGAGGTCCACAACTTGGCGGCACCACCGCACGAAGTCACCGGGAGTAAGCTCCGCGCCCGCTTCATTGGCCGCCGCCATGCAATAGCCCAAGGGCGCACCCGCAGCCCACTGGTGAATGGCCAGCGCAAATCCGGCTTCAGGCTCGCGCGTTGGGGGCAGGCGGTGGCGGCGTTCATCGGCGCCGAGCTCGGTATAGATGCGCCAGGTCGCATTCATGGCATCGGCCATGCGATCCGTTGCCGCCTCCGGCTGGCCCCCAGTGGCCTTCCTATTTTCAAAGCAGCACAGAGATGCAACGCCGGCCAATTCCGCCGGATCCAGCTCATCCCAAATGCCTCGCTTCAGGCATTGGGCAACGAGCAGATCGGATTCGCTATGAATCTTTGCCAGGCGCTCGCCTTCCTCAGTGATGACCGGCGTGCGATCATTGCCGGCACCAGAGAACTCGACATAGTCCATCTCCGCGAGCAGATCCACGATGCGTTCAAAGGTTCGGCCCAATGTATCGGTCGCCTTATTCACCTTGGCCTGCAGCTTTTCGAGGTCGCGCTCGCGGCGCGCCAACTTCTGCGCCACGCCGGCCAGTTGCTCCCTGTCGGTGGCGGGCCAGTCGTGTGCAGGGTGCTCGCGAATGGCATCGCGCAACTCGCCTACCCGCTTATTGGGTCGCAGGCGCGGCTTCGACTTCATCCGCTTTGGGCGGTCAAACTTTTCGCGGTGGAAGACATCCTGGATGTACTTGGTACTGCGCCGCGGATTCTTCCGCACCGGCTTCGGGATCTTAATACGGCCCAGTTGAATCGGCGGATTGCTAATACCAGTGGCATCGATGCGCCCTGACCACCCAGACTCCGTGGTCACCCACGGGCGAGGATCCTCAGTCTGGTTGGCCGGGGTGACCACCGCGGCAAGAGTGGGCCGCTTCTTTCCGGCAAGCGCGATGACATCGCCCAATTGCAGGCGGCCTAGCACCGCGACTACTTCCTGGGTGCGCTGGTGTTCCTTATCGACCTTGGATTGCTTTTCTTCCGCCGTCAACTCGCGGCGCAGCCGGATATAATCCATGAGCACCTCGGCGGGATCCTCGCCGTCCTTGGCTGGTGGTGCGAGGGCATCCACGGCATCGTCAAGCTGCTCACGCAATTCGCGCACGCGATGCTCCGCGCGCTCTAATTCGCGGGTTTCTTCCACCACGGAACCATCGGCCTGGAACTGCGCGAAAGACTTTTCCAGTAGCCGCAGCGAGTCCTCAAAGCCGAGCATGCCCAGCAGGTTGATGGCCATGTTATAGCCCGGCGCAAACGTAGAAATGAGCGGATACGTGCGCGTTGAAGCTAAACCGGCGACAAAACGCGGATCCATAGCCGGTGCCCACTGCACGACCGCGTTGCCCAGGGTATCGATTCCGCGCCGGCCGGCGCGCCCGGTCAGCTGCGTGTATTGGCCTGGCGTGAGATCCACGTGTGCTTCGCCATTGAACTTGATCAACTTCTCGAGCACCACCGTGCGGGCTGGCATATTAATGCCCAAGGCAAGAGTCTCGGTAGCAAATACCGCGCGTACTAAACCGCGGACGAAGAGATCTTCTACGATGTGGCGAAACGCCGGGAGCATCCCTGCGTGGTGGGCGGCAAAACCACGGGAGAGCGCTTCGCGCCACCGCCGGAAATCCAAGACCTGCAAGTCTTCTTCCGGAATGCCCTCAACGCCGGCATCGACGATGGTCTTGATCTCTTCTGCTTCCTCTTGCGTCGTCAGCACCATCCTGCTGCGCAGGCACTGATAGAGCGCGCCATCGCAACCGGCGCGGGAAAAGATGAAGGTAATCGCGGGCAGCATATCTTGCGATTGCAGCACCTTCAGCACCTCAGGGCGTCCTAAGGGGCGGTAGCGATCTTGCGGCCGGGAGGAACCGGAACGCCCGCCCGCTTTACCATGAAATTCGCTGCGCCCGCCGCTCTTGTGGCGCGCCCTCGCGCGAAAACCCTTGCCGGATTTATAGTCCGCGCGCCCATCATCGCTATCGCCTGCCTCCAAGCGCTGAATGCGACGCTCTAATTCGGAATTGACCTGGCCGCCGGATTCCGGCTCAAAGAGCGGGTAAATCTTGCGGCCCAGCATCATCCATTGATCGAGCGGGACCGGCCGGTGTTCGGTCACAATGACAGAGGTATCGCCGCGGACCGTGGCGAGCCATTCACCGAATTCCTCGGAATTGGACACGGTGGCAGACAGCCCAATGATGGATACGTGGTCCGCCAAGTTCAAGATGACTTCTTCCCAGACCGCGCCGCGGGAGGCATCTGCAAGGAAGTGGATTTCATCCATGACCACGTGAGTAAGTCTATCCAGCGCGGGAGAATCCGCGTAGATCATATTGCGCAGCACCTCGGTGGTCATGACGACGATTTCGGCATCGGCGTTAATGGAGACATCGCCAGTAAGCAGACCGACGGCATCCTCGCCGTGCTCAGCGACGAGGTCGTGGTATTTCTGGTTGCTCAGCGCCTTAATCGGGGTGGTATAAAAGCACTTCGTGCCGCGGCTTAAGGCCAAAGAAACGGCGAACTCGCCAACGACGGTTTTACCTGCACCAGTTGGGGCGCAAACGAGCACCCCTTGGCCATTTTCTACCGCCTCACACCCCTGCACCTGGAACTCATCCAAGGGGTATGGGAGGCCGGCGGCGAAGGTATCCAGGTGAGTTTCAGTCATATCTCACAAGGCTACCCGTGCTTAAAGCACATCGCCGAAAAAGCCGCCTTCATCGGTAGGTCGCTGCGGACCCTTGCGATCCTCAGCCCGTTGGGAAGTGCTATCCGAAGCCCGATTTTCCGTGCGGACGGTCTGCGATGACGCCCCAGCTGCCGCAGGCTTAGGCGAGGCATATACGCCCGACGGGGCATCGACAGGCGCGGGCCCGCCCACGCCAGTGGGGCTTTCGTCTAGCGCAGACGCGGATTCATCATCAAGATCCATCCAGTTAGGACGCTGCCGGTTCTGGCGCTTGTCGTGAATGCGGCAGAACTGGAAGGCAATCTCAATAAGCAGCATCAGGCAGGCGGACAAGACCAGCATGCTGAACGGTTCTTGGCCTGGCGTCACCAAAGCAGCGAAGATCATCACCACGACGATGATGATGCGGCGCTTATCCTTGACGTGGTTATACTCCAAGATACCGATGAGGTTGAGTGAGACGACCAATAATGGAACCTCGAAGCTGATGCCGAAGATGAGCAACATCGCTAAAAGATAATAAAAATACCGCTCACCAGTTAATGCTGCGGTTTGATACTCAGCGCCGATACCGATGAGGAATTCTAGGCCCACGGACAAGATGAAGTAGGCCAAGATGGCGCCCGCCAAGAAGAGGGAGACGGCTACAACGACGAAGCTCAAGGTGTAGCGGCGCTCATTCTTATGCAGGCCTGGCACGATGAATGCCCACACCTGGTAGAGCCAGACTGGGGACGAAATAACCGTACCTGCCAACGCACCGACCTTCAGGCGCAAAATGAGCATCTCGAAGGGGCTGGTGGCAAGCAAGCGGCATTCGCCATCGTTATTGAAGTTGGCTCGTTTATCTTCCGGCAATGAGCAATAAGGCTCGCGCAGGATTTCTCCCAGCGGTGGAATCCGGAAGGGCGCCTGCTGGTACCAAATAAAACCGATGATCGCGCCGATAACCAAGGCAAGCAAGGAAATAATGATCCTTCGCCGCAGCTCTTGCAGGTGCTGCACTAAGGTCATCTCGCCCGTTGGGTTCTTGGGCTTGCGTGAAAAACCTCGCCGCTTGCGGCGCACGCGGGATCCGTGTTCACCGGCAGGGTTGGACTGTGAGGACATCAATTTGGCTCTTTCAACGCACAAGAGCGAACACTACCCTGCCCACTCGATTTCTGAGGGCCGGTCTCCGACACGGCCGACGAGTGCATAGGCAGAGCGTGTTCGCCTTTTTAGCTGGCAGGCGTTAATTCTGGGAGGAAGAGTTTCCCTGCTGGTGGCCAGGCTGCATATCTGGGCGGTTCCAGAACTCCTCATCGGACTGCTGGCGCTTCTGGCTCAGTTGAGCTTGGGTCTCAGAGCGCTTGGTGTCCTCCGATTGCATTTCATTGACCTCAGATTTGAAAATGCGCATCGAGCGGCCCATGGAACGAGCAAGATCCGGCAATTTCTTCGCGCCAAATAGCAAGATGATGACGAGAACAATCAGGCCGATTTCCAATGGTCCTAAGGTCATAAGATCCTCTTTCGGTTCTTCTTTGCCTGCGCCAGATGGCCGCCGCGCTCCCTGACTTCGCGGGAAAATTCGCGAGGCAATTTTAAGACGCATGTGCGTGCAGTAACTGAATTTTAAGTATAGCCCTTCAACGCGGCATTTCCGCGTTTCGCAATGAGATTCACAATAGATTGAGGGGCTGTAACGCGTAACCTATCGGCCTGACCGAGCGCAAAACGAACCAGCCAATCAACGGACCCCACCTGCATCGTTGCAGCTATGCTGCCGTTTTCTAATCGCTTGCCTAGTTGCATATCGTAGTATTCTGCAAGCCAGGTGAATTCTTCATGAATGATTAATTCCACGGAATCCGCCGTACCTAAATTAAAGGGTGCTGCAGCGTCGAAATCCAGCTCTTTAAGGCGCGGATGAGCAGTCTCCTCGGTCAACTCGGCATGCTTGATGCGGTCAATACGAAAGGTCCTGTGCCCCTGCTTTTCTTCTTCCCACGCCGCAAGATAGGGCTCGGCATCCACGATGAAAATCCGGGCCGGATCAACTAGACGCTCGGTTTCCTTATTAGATGAAGCACTCCAATAGCGCATTCGGATGCGCCGTTTTTCATTAAGCCCGCGGTTCAAAGTTGCCTGGATGTCGGATTCTTGCGGGTCCACCGTCGATAACGTGTCATAGATGCTCAGCGTGCGTTCATCCATAATGGAGCGCAATTTCGCCGCGGCAGACTTAATCGCCCGCGCATCCAACAGCCCAGGCATAGCCTCGAGGGACTCAAGGGTAAGTAAGAGCGCGCCCGCCTCGGTCGGCGTAAGCCGCAATGCTTGTCCCAGACCTTGGTCATTGTAGATGGTGACCCCATCGCGGTAGCTGAAAGAGAGATCGATGAGCTCTTCGGTATTGCGGCCGGTCCCAGAGCAAAATAGCCGGTCCACGGCATCTTTTAGCTCTCCTGGGTCCATCCCCAAATCCGCGGCCGCCTCCATCGGGGTTTTATCCGGATGGTTTTGAAAATACGGGATGAGGTTGAGCGACCGGACGAGCGCTTGCAGTTTATGAGATCCATCGGCCATTGGTTTACTCAGCTCCGTTGTGGTTGGCGGCTGCGCGCAAAAGGTTAATGATGTCAGTGCGCACCTCAGGGGGATCGAGCACTTTTACTTCTGGGGCATAGACCGCTGCGGTGCGCACCAACCAATCTTTTTGGACCCCGGTCAGCACTACGGTGCCTTCGGCGGTGCGCTCCCCCGCGCTTTCTAGCTCTTGGGCTTGACCTTCAGGGATATGCAGGGTCACATCCACCTTTTCGCCGCGCTGTAGCGCCTCTTTGACGAGCTTGTCGATGTCCACCGTCGGCTCGATATGCTCAGCCGGTTGGTGCGACCTTTTGATATCGGAAAGCCTTAAGGCCCGGAAGACGCGCGGGGCGGCGCGGTCCACATCAAAGCCAACGATATAGATGCGGCTTTGATGGTTGACCACTCCCCAGGGATCCATGGTGCGGCGCACTGTCTCTGCTGCCGGGTGGGGGCGGTAGGCAAAGGTAATGCGGACTTTATTTCGCACGGCGGCGAGGACGAAGGTGATGACCTCGGGGGCAAGGCGGGTGATGTCATTGACCGCGGTATAGACGGGCGCGCCCTCCAGGTTGCGAGAAGCGCCCGAGGCGGCGATCTTGGTCCACCCGGACAGGGAGAAATCGCTCAATCCACCCGGGGTTCCCACTCCCCCTGCGATACCTAGCACCATCGCTTCTTCCGGCGAAAATTCCACCGGTGGGAGCTGGTAATTGCTTTGGTCGAGGCGGTATGAGGCGCCGTCTTCCCCACCGGTGTGCACGATGGGGACTCCGGCGCGTTGCAAAGTGGCGATATCGCGCGCCAGGGCCTTGGTAAAAGCCTCGTCGGATTTATCGCTATAGCCTGCGACGTGGCTGCGAATCCACGCCGCGGAACGGTCCGGTGAACCACCCGAATTCGCCGCTCCTTGCAGCGCAAAGGATAGGTTGGTGAGCCTTTCTACCGCCGCATCCTGCCGGCTCGGCGTGGATCGTGATGCCACCACGTTGTCTACTCTCCCCTGTGCTCAATGTGCACGCCTTAGGCGTGATTATCGTGCATATAGTCTAGCAATGCTTCAATGCGTGGATCGGTGGACGCGAAAGGGTCCAGCAGCTCCTCGGTGCGCGGTTCGGGGCGGTTGACCTTCAGCCGCGTCCAATCCACGGTCACGTGCGCGCCGCAGTCTTCGGCGGCAGTCAGGAACGCGCCGCGCAAGGCCGCGCGCGTGGTCGGCGGCGCGGTCGATACTGCACGCTCGATGTCTTCATCTTCAATCCAGCGCTCGATCATCCCGCGGCGCAGCAGCACGTCATACAAACCTCGCCCGGGCCGGATATCGTGATAGGTCATATCAACCTGCGTAAGTTTCGGATGCGCCCAGTCACCGCCCAAGCGCGAGCGGTAGCGCTCGAGCAGCTCGAACTTGATGACCCAATCAATCTCGCGGTTTACGCCGGAGAAATCTCCGGTCTCAATGGCGCGCAGGATGCGCTCCCACAGGTCAACCACACGCTCCAATTCCGACGTGGGGGTGCCGGCATCCTCGCGGTGAGCGAGCCAATCGCGCGCCCGCGCACAGAGCTGCTGCTGGACTTCTAGGGCGGTAATGGTTCCCCCGCTAACAAGCGGCAGCGGTGTAGAGCCTGTCACATCTCGCGCGATGGTGCGAATGTGGTGGATGGGATCCGCGATCTCGAGTTCGGGCAGCTCGAAGCCTGCCTCCAGCATCTCTAACATGAGCAGGGTGGAGCCGACCTTCAATGCGATGGTGGGCTCTGCCATATTGGAATCGCCGACGATGATGTGCATCCGGCGGAAGCGCTTGGAATCCCCGTGCGGCTCATCGCGGGTATTGATAATGGGCCGGGACCGAGTGGTTGCAGACGAGACGCCTTCCCATACCTGGTCGGCGCGCTGGGATAAGAGGAATTGCGCGGGTTGATCGCCCTTGGCAGGCTGCACCATTCCCGCTCCGCAGATAAGTTGGCGGGTAATCAAAAAGGGTAAGAGCTCTACGCCCAGATCTTTGAGCACCATATGGCGGCTAATGAGGTAATTCTCGTGGCAGCCAAAGGAGTGCCCGGCGGAATCCACGTTGTTCTTAAACAGGTAGACCGGCCGCTCGTTTCCTTCTGCGGCCAACGCATCTTCCGCTTGCAGCGCAAGGCGGTTCATCACGCGGTCACCGGCGCATTCATAGGCGATCAGCTGGCTAAGCCTATCGCACTCGGCGGTAGCTACCTCAGGGTGCGAGCCGACGTCGAGGTATAGGCGGCTGGCATTGGTCGCGAAGATATTGGACGAGGCGTATTTTTCGACGATCGGCCGGAAGAGCACGCGCGCAACCTCATCCGGGCTTAATGCCCGCTGGCTCTTCGGCGTCGCCGTGGACAGGCCATATTCGGTCTCGATACCCATGATGCGCCGGGCAAAAACGGGACGGGTGGATTCCATGCCTACTGTCCGCCCTTTTGGACGTAGGAGCGGACGAATTCTTCCGCGTTATTTTCCAGCAGGCCATCGATCTCATCTAGGAGATCATCAGTGCCGGAGGTGTTGATATTGAGCTGGGTTGCGGTAAATTCTTCCTCTGACTCGGGGTCATTTCCCCCGTTATTGCTAGTGACCTGGCGATTCGAATTGGACACGATGTCATCCTTTCGTCGTATTAGGTGATCATTACTTACGATACTCGGGCTGGATACCGATGGCAGCAAGGCCTTCGAGCAACTCTTCTACGCTGCTTGCGTCATCGATGATGTCTTCGCAGTCCGCGCGGGTGAGCCCGCGGGCATCATCCATGGCCACGGTGGCCCAGACTCCGTTTCGGGCGTGTCCGTCCTTATCACCACGGCGCAGGGTGAGGCTTTGCCAGCTGGCAGCGATGATATCTTCGCCGAATTTCTGCGTTATGCGCCCGCGGAAATATGCCCGCGTACCAGCGGGCGGCTCGGCCGCAGCGCGGTGCAAATCTTCGGCGCTAAAGAGCTGGCGCATCTGGCCCTTGCGCACCAGTGCATGGTGCAGCGACTTCTCCGGATCGATTTCTGCATATTGCAAGTCAATAAGGCGCAGCTTGGGATCATCTGGGGCAATGCCGCGGTCCAAGTAGCTCTTGATCAACCGGTACTTGGCCACCCAATCTAAGAGGTGGGAGGCCTTGAGGGGGTCATCGGCAAGCAGCTCTACTGCCTCGTCCCAGGCCGCCAGCACCTTGTGATCGGCGTCGGTCTCCGGCTGAAGGCGGCGGCGGTATTCGTTGAGCAGCTCGAGGGCGGTGAATGTGCGGCCATCGGCAAGCGTGAGCCGGTGGCGCAATTCAAGGTCGCGGCTTACCAGGGGGACCTCCGCGACGGCATCGGCCAAGCGCAGGTCGCTAAAGTCCGTGCCCGCCTCAATGGCATCGAGCACCAGCGAGGTCATGCCCAATTTCAGCAGCGTCGAGGTCTGCGACATATTCGCATCGCCAATGATGACGTGCAGGCGGCCAAAATCATCATGGATGGCATGGGGCTCGTCGCGGGTATTGATAATGCCGCGATTGAGGGTGGTTTCCAGGGAAATTTCCTGCTCAATATAATCCGCGCGCTGGGAAATCTGGAACCCCGGTTCCTCCCCAAACTCACCGCGCCCCATGCGCCCAGCACCAATGACGACCTGCCGGGCCACGAAGAAGGGGATCAACGCCTGGGCCATGACCGAAAAATCGGTGCTGCGGGCATACTGATAATTTTCATGCGAACCGTAGCTGGCACCCTTGCCATCGACGTTGTTTTTATACAACCGTAGCGGCGGGCACGGCTGCCGGTCCGCCAAGACGGACTTTCCCTGTGCCGTCAGCTCCGCCACGGCATCCCGTGCCTGCAGCAGGGTGTAATCGCCGGCGGCATCGTAGAGCGTCGCCTCCCAAGCATTCGTGCACTCCGGAGCCGAATATTCGGGGTGGGCGTGGTCCACATAGAACCGCGCCCCGCTCGGGGTGACAACATTGGCTACCCCCACCGCATTGGGGTCTACCACGGGAACCGTATCGTAGCGCTTGAGATCGAAACCGCGCGAGTCCCGCAAGGGGTGTTCCTCCGCAAAATCCCAGCGCGAACGCGCCCCCGTATACAGCGCGGCATAGGCCACAACCGCATGGGTCGAGGTAATGATTGGGGATTCCTCCGGCGAATCAGGCGTAGAAATACCGTATTCCGTTTCCGTTCCTAGCACGCGGGCCACGTACAGCTCCTTCCGCTTAAAAGTTCCACACTGGTCACGCGCGAACCGCTGTGATCCGTGGAGACAATCTTGCTCCATTCCTCGGGGTTGGTTGAGGTGGGCATGTATTCCGATTCCTCCTGCTCAGCGGCGATGGCTGCCCGCAGGTGCTGCTTGCCGATGCCCCCTTCAACGCCCCCAGTGCCTTCCTCCACGGCGCGCTCCGCCCCGTGGTGCGATAAAGCTTCCTTGATGGCCAGCTTTTTAGCCCGGGCCAAAATATTGGCAATCATCGCGCCAGAGACGAAATCCCGGTAGTGCAGGACCTGGCGCTGCCCATTGCTAAAGTGCAGCTGTGCAAACGGCCTATCGCTATACAGCTCATCCACGGCATCGCCAATGAGCTCGTCAATATCACCCACATGCGGAATGGACGGATCGAAGTGGCGGGCGAAGATCTCGCGCGCGCCGCGCTTGGTGGGGCGGTTGATACGCACCTTCATATCCAGCCGACCCGGGCGCATGATGGCGGGGTCAATGAGCTCTTCCCTATTGGTGGCGCCGATGATGACCACATTGCTGAGGCCCTCCACGCCGTCGAGCTCCGTTAGCAGCTGTGGAACGACGGTGGTTTCCATATCGGACGAGACCCCGGATCCGCGGGTGCGGAAAATGGATTCCATCTCATCAAAGAAGATGACCACCGGGCGATCCTCGCTGGCCTGGGCGAGCTCGCGTGCGCGCTCAAAGATCAGCCGGATGCGGCGTTCTGTTTCGCCGACGTACTTATTCAGCAGCTCTGGGCCCTTAACATTGAGGAAGTAGCTGGATCCATCTCCCCCCATTTGGGTAGACAAAGAGTTCGCCACTGCTTTAGCAATGAGCGTCTTTCCGCAGCCCGGTGGGCCATAAAGCAATACACCCTTGGGTGGTTGCAGTCCATATTCCCTGTAGAGCTCTGGGTGGATAAAGGGCAGCTCGACGGAATCACGGATCTGCGAAATTTGCTCGTCTAGGCCGCCGATATCCTCGTAGCGCACATCTGGCACTTCCTCCAGCGAGAGCTGGGATACCTCTGCTTGATCCACCTTTTCCACGGCCACGGAGGCCTTGGTATCTAACAGCACGACCTCGCCCGCGCGCACGCTTTCTTGCAGCGCCTGTGCGAGGAGAACGACGCGGTTATCCCCCGCAGAATTAGCCACGACGGCCCGGCGCTGGTCCAAGCGCTCGACCACGGTGGCAAGCTCGCCAGTGCTCGTGGGGGCGCAGCCTTCGACGACCACGAAGCCATCGCCCAGCCGGACCTGTTGGCCCACCTGCAGGCTGCCCGACTCCACGTTGGGAGAGACCTTGAGCTGCATGACGCGGCCGTTGGTATAGACCTCCGCGGTGGTTCCTACCTCGCTTTGGTGCGGCGAGTAGGCCAAAAAGACACCGTAAGTAGAGGCAGGCTCTGCAAGTGCATTGACCTCAGCAAATAACTGCTCAAGCTCGGCGCGCGATTTCTGTAAAAGCTCCACCAGCTTTTGATTGCGCGCAGCAAGCTGGCTGAGTTGCCGCTTATTATCCGTGGCTTCATCCATGCACACCACTTTAACGCGCGAAAAGGTATGAGCGAGGCCACTTTAGCAATTAATTACATCCGTGTACTTAAATAGTGCGCATACTATTTGCGGGCGCGGCGCTGGGGGCGCGGCGGGGTGACGCCATCGGCAAGCCGCCTGGTCCAAATGAGGAATGCGGTATGCGCATTCATGCGGTGCTCTGGGCGGGTGGCCAGGCCTTCTACCTTCCACTCGCGCACCAGGGACTCCCATGCCTTCGGCTCTGTAAAGCACTGCAGCTCGCGGATCCCCTCCATGACCTTCATCAGCTGCGGGACCGTTGCCACATAGGTCATGAACACGCCGCCGGGGATCAGCAGATCGCGTACGGTCTCCAAGTTCTCCCAGGGCTCAAGCATGTCCAAGATGATGCGGTCAACGGGGCCACCGAGGTCCTCAGCGGTAACTTCGCCAAGATCCCCTAGGCGCGGCGACCACCACTCGGGGCGGCTGCCAAAGTATTCCTCGACGTTATCGACCGCGTACTCCAAGTGATCGTCGCGGATCTCGTAGGAATAGACGTGGCCTTCGGGGCCCACGGCGCGCAGGAGGGACATCGACAAGGCGCCGGAGCCGGCACCGGCCTCCAGCACGCGGGCGCCCATGAAAATATCGCCCTCGACCAAGATTTGCGCGGCGTCCTTGGGATAAATAACGGCGGCGCCGCGCGGCATCGAGAGGACGTGATCCACCATGAGGTGGCGGAAGAGCAGGAAGGACGAGCCCAAGGTGGACTCGATGACGGAACCTTCATCCATCCCCACGATGTCATCGTGGTTGATTATGCCTTTATGGGAATGGAACTGGCCTCCTTCTTTCAAAATGACCGTGTAGTGGCGCCGCTTGGCGTCCGTCAGCTGCACGCGGTCGCCATAGGAAAAGGGGCCAGAATAAGCCATGCCGCAAAACTCCTCGAGGTTGTGGGTACTAACCCTTCAAGTATGCCTCAAGCGCCCGCGAGAGCCATATTTGGTCCTGCTCGCCCACCATCTCGCGCGCGGAGTGCATCGACAGCATCGGCACGCCCACATCGACGGTGTCGATACCCAGCCGCGTTGCGGTAATCGGGCCGATGGTCGAGCCACACGGCACATCGTTATTGCCCACGAAACGCTGCACCGTCACCCCAGCCTTGGCACACGCGGTCTCCCACAGCGCAATCGTCTGTGCATCGGAGGCGTAGCGCTGGTTGCCGTTGATCTTGGTCACTGGGCCCTGCCCAATGATCGGCTGGTGGGTGGGGTCGTGCTTATCCGCGTAATTGGGGTGCACCGAATGCGCGGCATCGGCAGACACGCAGCTAGAACGCGCGAACATCTGGAAGCGCTCCTCTTCATTGGCCCCCAGCGCGCGGGCGGTGCGAGTCAGCACGTCCTGCAGGATCGGCCCGGCGGCACCATAGCGGGAGCTCGAGCCCACTTCCTCGTGGTCAAAGGCCATCATGACCAAAATATCGGAGCCATCATAGTCCTGCGCGGCACGTTGCATAGCCTCCAGCGAGGCGTGCACCGAGGACAGGTTATCCATGCGGCCAGCCGCGATGAACTTTTCGCCCGCGCCAAAGACGGCACCCCGGGCGGCATCGGCCGTAATCAGGTTGAAGGAAGCAATATCCTGCTTGGCGATGCCCGCCTGCTCCCCCACCACCTGCAGGATCGACGCCTCTTCATCGCCAACTGTCAGCACCGGCTGCATGTGCTTTTGGCGGTCCGGCTTGAACTCATCTTTGCGGTACAAGTGAATGGCCAGCGAAGGAAGGCGCAGGACTGGGCCCGTATTCACGAGGTGCTGGCGCCCATCCGTGGTCACGACCTGGCCGGCGACGGTAAGTTCGCGGTCAAACCACGTGTGCAGCAAGGCGCCGCCGTAGATTTCCACCGCTACCTGCTGCCAGCCCGCAGCGGAAAAATCGGGCGTGGGTTTAAGCGCCAAGCCCGGCGAATCAGTATGCGAGCCAACGACGCGGAAACCGGAGTTCTTATCGGCGCCTTCCGGCACGTACCACGCGGCAACTGCACCGCCGCGGACCATCACGTGCCCGCCCGGTGCCGCCGACCAGTCCTCGCACTCATCCTGGACATGGAAACCAGATTCTTGCAGCTGGCGCGCTACCTCATGCGCGGCGTGGTACGACGACGGCGAAGCCGCCAAGAAATCAAGGAACTTATCGGTATAACTCATACCTTCTAGCTTGCCACGAAACTATCAGCGATAGGCTAGATACACCATGGCTACTTCATCTACTCCCCGCCCTCTTGCCCTGTCGCCCTCGCGGGCCTCCGACTACCAGCAGTGCCCGCTACTCTATCGATTCCGGGCCATCGACAAGATTCCCGAGCCCAAGACCATCGCCCAAGTTAAGGGAACCCTGGTCCACGCGGTCCTAGAAGAAACGCATAAACTCCCGCGCGAAGAGCGCACTTACCCAGCCGCAGTAAAGATGATTAAGCCAAGCTGGGCCGCGATGACAGAAAAGGACGCTGAATTGCTCGAGCTCGTGCCCGAAGACGAGACGTATGATTTCTTCGTCGCCGCCCGCGAACTGCTCAAAGGCTATTTCCAGATGGAAAACCCGCAGGGCTTCGACTGCCAAGAAACCGAGATGTATGTCAACACGGTTCTGCCCAACGGCGTGCCCGTGCGCGGGTTTATTGACCGCGTGGACCGCGCCCCCACCGGCGAGGTGCGCGTCGTGGATTATAAAACGGGCAAGAAACCAGCACCGCGCTTTTCCCACAGCGCCCAATTCCAGATGCGGTTTTATGCCCTAGTGTATTGGCGCTTGTTGGGAACAATCCCCCACCAGCTACGACTGATGTATCTAAAGGTGCTGGATTCGATGTTTTTAGCCCCTACCCAGGAGGAACTCGAATACTTCGAGCGCGATCTAGGCCAGCTGTGGGCCAAGATTGAGGCCGATGGGCGCGCCGGGGATTTTCGCCCGAAACGCTCCAAGCTCTGTAATTGGTGCGCGCATCAGGCGATCTGCCCCGAATTTGGCGGCACGCCGCCGGAGTACCCGGGTTGGCCGGGCTCCGCGGCGGATTAACTCCTTTTAGAACAGTCCGGATACCGTGCCATCGGCGGCGACGTCGATATTATTGGCCGCCGGCTTCTTGGGCAGGCCCGGCATGGTCATCACGTTGCCGGTAAGCACCACGATAAACCCCGAACCGGTGCGCGGCAGTAGCTCGCGCACGTGCAGCGTGTGGCCTTCCGGAGCGCCCAATGCGGTTGCTTCATCCGAGAAGGAATACTGCGTCTTGGAAATGACCACGGGTAATTTATCCCAGCCATTGTCCTTGATGTATTGCAAGTCCTTCACAGCCTTTGAGCCGTATTCCACGCGGTCCGCGCGGTAGATCTCGCGGGCGATGGTCTCGATGGAGGCCTCGATGCCTTCTTCAGGATCATAGAGCTGCTGCGCGCCGCCCTCGAGGTTCTCCAGCAAGGTCTCGGCCAGCTTCGTCGCTCCCGCGCCGCCTTCGGCCCAGACGTTGGCCTCTTCCAAGGCCACGCCGAAGTCCTTGGCCCAATCGCGCATAAACTGGCGCTCCGCCTCCGTATCGGACCAGAAGAGGTTCAGCGCGACAACGGGCTTGATACCAAACTTGCGCAGGTTTTCTACGTGGCGCTCAAGGTTGACGATGCCCTTCTGCAGAGCCTCAACATTTTCCTCGGTGAGCTTATCCTTGGCAACGCCCCCGTTGTACTTCTGCGAGCGGATTGTCGCCACGACCACCGCGCCGGCCACGTCCAGGTCACCAAACCGGGACTTGATATCCATAAACTTCTCGCCGCCGAGATCCGCGCCGAAGCCGGCCTCAGACAGCACGATATCGCCGAACTGCAGGGCAGTCTGCGTCGCCAGCAAGGAGTTGCAGCCGTGCGCGATATTGGCGAAGGGGCCACCGTGCACGAGTGCGGGCACCCCGCCGAGGGTTTGCACGAGGTTCGGGTTCAAGGCATCGCGCATCAGCGCGGTCAGCGCGCCTTCCGCATCGAGCTCGCGCGCGGTCACCGGCCGCTGGTCATAGGTAAACCCGACGGTAATATCGCCGAGCCGCTGCTTGAGGTCATCGAGGCTCGTCGCCAAACACAAAATCGCCATGATCTCGGAGGCCGCCGTAATGGTAAAGCCCGTTTCTGCCGGCACGCCGTGTGCCGATCCACCAAGGCCGGTCACCACATTGCGCAATGCGCGGTCGTTCACGTCGACGCAGCGCTGCCACGTCACGCGGCGCGGGTCGATGCCCAGCTGGTTGCCCTGGTGAATGTGATTGTCGATGATGGCCGCAAGCGTATTCGTAGCCGCGGCAATGGCGTGGAAGTCACCGGTGAAGTGCAGGTTGATATCCTCCATCGGCACAATCTGGGCGTAGCCGCCGCCCGCGGCACCACCCTTGATACCCATTACCGGGCCTTGGGATGGTTCACGGAGGGCCACGATGGCCTTCTTCTCGATCTGATCCAGCGCATCGGTCAAGCCGATGAGGACCGTAGATTTTCCTTCCCCGGCAGGTGTTGGGGACACTCCTGTCACCAACACGAGCTTGCCGCGCTTATCCTTGGCGTAGTCCACCTTAGTGATATCCACCTTGGCTTTTGTGGAACCAAAAGGAATTACTGCATCTTCTGGGATTCCTGCTTTGTCTGCGATTTCCGCAATCGGCTGCAGGTTATGGGCTTGAGCGATTTCAACATCGGATGGCTGCGTAGTCATGGCACCTACCCTACCGATTTCTGACATTAGCCAAGTCGCATGGGGGTATAAACTGTGAGGCAGAACATTTCTTTTGGTGGAGCTTTCACATAAAAGTGGCGCCCTCTCCGCGGAGAAGACGCCACAAGGACCTCGAGTTCGAAGACTCGCTAAATGATTACCGCACCGAGTGCGTAGCCAAGGAGCACGGAACCGACGATGCTGACCACGCCGGGGATAAGGAATGGGTGGTTGAATACGGCCTTGCCGATCTTGGTCGTGCCCGTATCATCCATTTCGACAGCTGCCAGCAACGTTGGGTACGTCGGCAGGATGAACAGAGCAGATACTGCTGGGAATGCGGCCACGGCGGTAACCGGGTTAACACCTAGCGCCAATGCGGCGGGCATGAGCGCCTTGGTGGTGGCAGCCTGCGAGTACAGCAGGGCTGCGGCGAAGAAGAGCACCACTGCCAGCAACCATGGCGAAGCTTCGATGACGTCGCCGGCCAGCGCTTGAATATCGTCCAAGTAGTGGTTGATCAAGGTGGTTCCCAACCACGCAACGCCCAACACACAGATGCAGGCGGACATACCAGATTTAAATACCGGAGTATTGAGGACGTCGCCGGTCGGAATCTTGGTTTTCAAGACGATGATCGTCGCGGCCGAGAGCATGACGGTCATGATTGCCTCATTGCGCGGCAACGTGGGATCCGTAATCAGGCCAACTTGTTCGGAAGAAATGGTAGCCCACGCCATGACGACGACGATGGCGATGAGGAAGATGACTACGGAAGACTTAGCTCCTTCCTTTGGCTCATATTTACTAGCACCAATCGGTTCTTTGACCAGGCCTTGGGCCTTGCGCTCTTGGTATACAGGATCATCTTCTAGTTCCTTGCCAAACTTATTGGCAAGCCAAGCTGCCGGGAAGATGGACAGGAAGGTAGCTGGAATCAGCACTCCGAGCACCTGGAGGTACCCCACCCCCATGGGCTCAAGCAGACCAGCCAGGATGACAACTGCAGCAGAAATCGGCGAGGCACAAATACCCATCTGCGCAGCGACAACCGCGATAGATAGCGGGCGCGACGGGCGAACCTTGCCTTCCTTGGCTACCTCTACGATGACCGGCAACGTGGAAAAGGACGTGTGCCCGGTACCGGCCAAGACCGTCATCAACCAGGTCACAATGGGTGCGTAAAACGTAATCTTTTTGGGGTTTTTGCGCAGGAACTTCTCGGCCACGTGAACCAAATAGTCCATGCCGCCGGCCTTTTGCATGGCGGCGATGGCCGCAATCACCGTCATAATAATGGCGATGACGTCGAACGGAATGTCTTCCCTGGTTACGGGAACTCCCGTAACGCCCAAAAGGAGAACGCCTAGGCCGCCGGCCATGCCGATGCCTATGGACCCAATTCTCGCACCCAGGATAATGGCCGCGAGAACGATGACAATATGAATAATAACCATGGATACGCTCCACACGTTCTCAACTACACGTGGTGGACCCGCCTTAGCCTGCCGGTCGTGGACCACCCTTACACTTCTATTTTGCCCTGAATATGTTGCTTTATTTACATATTCCGCCCGTTTGTGCTGCTTCCCACATGTGTTCTACCTCGCGTTATAAACCGTTCGGTATATTTCCATGCCACTGCACTATGGAACCGTGAGTCACCAGTCAGGCATTCACGTAAGAGACCGCACACACCATGGAATACTTTTTCCGCTTTCCACGGAGAAGTAAACACGGTGTGTGCGGAATGGTGGGCGCCACCATGAGGATGGGCATCGCCCACCTCATGCGGCACTACGGATCGCGAACTTTACTTAGTTGTCATCGAGGAAAAGCTGACCGCGAAATTCTGGGTGCATCAGGTTTTCTACCGACAGGACCTTGTTCAGCGTTGCCTCATCAAGTAAACCCTTCTCCAGCACGAGTTCCTTGACGCCCTTGCCGGTCTTGAGGGATTCCTTTGCAACCTCATCACCGTTGTGGTGGCCAATAAATGGGTTCAAGTAGGTAACGATACCGATGGAGTTCTCCACGTACTGGCGGCACACATCAGCGTTAGCAGTAATACCGGTGACGCACTTCTCACGCAGCGCGTCGACCGCGTTGCCCATGATGCGGATGGACTGGAACAGTGCCTCACCAATGACCGGCTCCATCACGTTCAGCTGTAGCTGGCCAGCCTCTGCGGCCATGGTCACAACGTGGTCATTGCCGAAGATCTTGAAGCAGGTCTGGTTGACAACCTCTGGGATAACTGGGTTGACCTTACCCGGCATGATGGAGGAACCTGCCTGGCGGGCGGGCAGGTTGATCTCGCCCAGGCCAGCGCGCGGGCCAGAGGAAAGCAGGCGCAAGTCATTACAAATCTTGGAGAGCTTCATGGCAGCGCGCTTGATGGCAGAGTGCAAGAAGACGTAGGCACCGCAGTCAGAGGTGGCCTCGATAAGGTCGCTTGCAGTCTTCATCTCCAAGCCGGTGACTTCAGACAGGGCGGCGGTTACCTGGTGACGGTAGCCGGCTGGAGTGTTAACGCCGGTGCCGATGGCGGTTGCACCGAGGTTGATCTGCAGCAAACGGCTCTGTGCGTCGCGCAGAACGGCCTGCTCCTCGTTCAGGTTATTAGCAAAGCCCTTGAATTCATCGCCCAAAGTCATGGGCACGGCATCCTGCAGCTGGGTACGGCCCATCTTCAGGATGTCTTGGAACTCATTGCCCTTGTCCTGGAATGCGGAACGCAGGCTGTCGATGCGCACGATGAGGTCATCGATGGCAGCGTACAGGCCCAGACGGAAGCCAGTTGGGTAAGCGTCGTTGGTGGACTGGGACATGTTGACATCGTCATTGGGGTTGATGATGTCGTAGGAGCCCTTCTCCTCCCCCAAGTGCTCAAGTGCCAGGTTGGCAACGACCTCATTGGTGTTCATGTTCAACGAGGTGCCGGCACCGCCTTGGAATACATCGAGAGGGAACTGGTCCATGCAGCGACCCTCGTCCAAGATCTGGTCACATGCCCAGATGATGGCCTCTGCCTTCTTCTTCGGCAGCACGTGCAGGCGACGGTTGGCCATCGCGGCGGCCTTCTTGACCTTCACCATGCCGCGGATGAAGTGCGGAATGGTGTTAATGGTCACGTAGGAAATCTGGAAGTTATCCATCGCGCGGACGGTGTGGACACCAAAGTAGGCGTCAGCAGGAATTTCCAAATCACCGATCAGGTCGGTTTCCGTACGAGTGTTTTTGCTCGACGTCTTTGGTTTCTTCTGCTCAGCTACCTTTTGCTGTGCAGAATGGGTGGTCTTATCCTCCTGCTTATCCTCCGCTTGCTTTGCGGCAGACTTAGTGTCTTTTTCTTCTTTCTTAGACGACTTTGCCATGATGGCGCGGCTCCTTTGCCTGTCGAGAATGATGTCCGAGTGAATAATCTCAAGCGCCAATGGTAGCCACGTTTCGCCCCAGTTGGGACGACCAAGAATTTAATACTCCCCCTAAAAGCGGGCAATACGGAGATCGGAAGCCAAAATTGCCTCCGCACCGAGTTGGGAAAGTCGATCCATAATCTGGTTGGCTTCCTTTTGCGGAACCATCGCACGCACCGCCACCCAGTCCTGTCGCGCCAACGGTGAAACCGTCGGCCCAGTCAGGCCCGGAGTAACACCAGCTGCTTTGTCCAGATTTTCTTCCGCGATGTTGTAATCGATCATGAGGTAGGTGCGAGCGTGCAAAATACCTTGGATGCGGCCCAAGACAACCTGCTCTTCCGGCGTCACCTCTGCATCGTGGCGTTTAATGACGACAGCTTCCGAGCTGACGATGGGCTCACCAAAAGGGGCCAAACCCTGCTGTCGCAGCGTAGTACCAGTTGACACGACATCGGCAATGGCATCGGCCACACCTAAGTGGATGGATATTTCCACCGCGCCGTCGAGACGGATCACATCGGCGGAAATCCCCTTCTCCGCCAAGTCCTGTCGGACCAAATTCGGGTACGACGTTGCTACGCGCTTGCCCTCAAGGTGAGAGATATCCCACCCTTCTCCTTGGGGTGCGGCGTAGCGGAATGTTGAGTCACCGAAGCCAAGTGAGAGGACTTCTTTAAATTGGGCGTTGGAATCGAGCGCCAAATCGCGCCCTGTGATCCCGAGGTCGAGCACGCCGCGGGCGACATAGATTGCGATATCCTTCGGGCGGAGGAAGAAAAATTCCACCCCATTGTCTAGATCCACCACATTTAGGGTTTTGGAGTGACCGCGTCCCTTGTATCCGGCCTCACCAAGGATTTCTAAAGCCGCTTCTGATAGGGAACCTTTATTTGGTACTGCAATTTTGATCATACTGTTCTCCAGGAAGTCTGCTCCACCGCAGGTGAGCAACAAGTTATAGGTATTTATAAATATCTTCAGGCCGCAGGCCGCGCTTGATCATCATGACCTGCGTCCAATAGATAAGCTGCGACATTTCTTCCGCCAGTTCCTCGTCGGACTGGTATTCGGCGGCGATCCATACTTCGCCTGCCTCTTCGATGATCTTTTTGCCAATATGATGGGCGCCTTCCTCCAACGCCTGGACGGTCCCAGAGCCCTCGGGCTTCTGGTCTGCTTTGTTCAGTAGCTCAGCAAAAAGTGTCTCAAAATCCTTCACAGCTACCTATTGTTCCACAGGTAAGCGGTCAATGCGAAGGGTTTTATTTCATTTCCTGGATAGCCCGGAACCATTCATAGACATCTACATGGCGTGCGCCCGCAAGGTGGCGAGAATCGCGCAGCCGGGAGATCTCCACTACCCCCTCCGGTACTTCCACGCCTTCATCCTCGGGCAAACCGATAACGGTGCACCCCGCGGCAACGGCCGCGCGCATACCGGCCGGAGAGTCTTCGAATACGAGGCACTGAGCTGGATCAAGTTGAAGGCGCCAAGCCGCTTCCAAGTACATGTCTGGAGCGGGCTTGCCGGTGGGGACTTCATCACCGCAAATAGTGTCCACGAAATACTCCCGGCCTATTACCGCGATGGCTGCGTCCGCGACGTCGCGATCCGTATTCGTCGTGACCATCATCGGCATGCCGTCTTGGTGCAGCGCGGTTAAAAGCTCCGGGATTCCGGGAAAGATTTCTAGGCGGCCAGCAAAAAGAGTCTTCACATAATCAAACATCTTGCGCCGGTAGGCTTCGACGTCGCCTTCGCCCAAGGAAACTCCCGCATTATCAGCGCAAATGCGCAGCGTCGTAGGAAAGGTAGCCCCGACCGTATCCATGCGTTGCCTGGGTGTCAGGCGCTTGCCCAGCACTTCCGAAAGATAGTACGTCGCCTCACCCCACAAGGGCTCTGAGTTGGTCAAGGTGCCATCCATATCCCAGAAAATCGCCGCGGGACGGGACAAAGGCTGGGAATCACTTTCTGTGGTCATACACACTCCACCGGCTTTTCCGGCATAGAACTACGGCCCAACGGGGAGGAAATATTCGCGCTGCGCGGTGATCAATCAACGTCACCGTAGAAATTTACCCACAGTAGGCTGCAGGCGTAAAGGTTTTTAGAAGTCCAACTCGGGGATCTGTGAGAGTGCCTCATCATCGGCACCGGTAGCCGCAGAAGCGTTGTACATAAGCTCGGCGATTTCTTCCTTTTCCTCCGGCTCCACCACGGCATCGTGCTGTTTGCGATTAAAGGTAGCGATTTTTTGCACGGTCTTATTCAATACCGCGGCGAGCTGGCCGCCATCAGGATCGTCCGGCAAACCGTCCAGCCCATCCAACATCTGCTCGAGATGGCCTTTAAGTTCTGGGAGCACCGCCGCGTCAAACGGCGCCTCCCAGAACTCTTTTTCCTCGTCCTTGAGGTAATCGCCGGTGGCAAAGGACTTAAGATCAGCAATGAACTCATCAACGGTGGGTTGGAAATCTGCGCGAATGCTCATGCTGTCGATATTGCCTTAAGTTGGCTAGGCCTGCACGCCGAGCAGCGAATTAAGTGCTGTACGCACCAACTCTGCAGCGCCTTCCTCGTCTTCGCCACGGTCGCTGCCTGCCCAATCGTCGATGGCGCGCAGCGCGGTGGGGGTATCGAGGTCATCGGCAAGTGCTTGGCGAAGCCCCGCTACCGCACCCTCCGCAGCCGACAGGGACCCAGGGGTTTCGAGGGCAGAGCGCCAAGTGGCCAGGCGGTTCTTGGCCTGGTCGAGCACCTCATCGGACCAGTCCCGCTCGGCGCGGTAATGACCGGAAAATACGCCGAGGCGAATAGCGGAGGGATCCTCGCCCTGCTCCACAAGCTTGTGCACGAAGACCAGGTTGCCCAGGGACTTGGACATTTTTACGCCGTCCAGGCCGATCATTCCGGTGTGGACATAGAACTGCGCCATGCGGTCAACGCCCAATGCCGCCTCTGCATGCGCGGCGGAGAATTCATGGTGCGGGAACTTCAGATCGCTGCCGCCGCCCTGGATATCAAAGGTGCTACCCAAGTAATTGGTGGCGATGGCAGAGCACTCGATGTGCCAGCCGGGGCGGCCTGGACCGAAGGGAGACTCCCACGCCGGCTCACCTTCGCGGTGGGCACGCCAAATCAGGGCATCCATGGGGTGCTTCTTGCCTGGACGATCGGGGTCCCCGCCGCGCTCGGCAAAAAATTCCTGCATCTGTTCCATCGAGTAGTTGGATTCATAACCAAATTCCTCGGTGGCATCGATGGAGGCATATACATCCGGGTACTCAGGGTCATCGACCACGTAGGCGGCGCCGTTATCCAATAGTTTTTGCACCATGTCCACGATCTCATCGACTGCTTCCATGGCACCAATGAAGTGCTGCGGCGGAATGACCGATAAAAGCGCCATATCGGAGCGGAAAAGGTCAATCTGGGAGGTGCCGAGTTCGCGCCAATCAACGCCGTCGCGCTCCGCGCGCTCAAAGAGTGGGTCATCGACGTCGGTGATATTTTGCGCGTAATTGACCTTCTTGCCTGCATCCAAGAACTGCCGGTAAATCAGGTCAAAAGTGAGATAGGTGGCTGCGTGACCCAAGTGGGTCGAATCATACGGGGTAATGCCGCACACGTACATGGTGGCGGTATCCCCCTTTACCTGCACGGGGGCCTTGGTTTGATTCGCGGAATCGTAGAGATAGAGCTGTGCCGCATCGCCTGGGACGGGGCTAAAAGAAGGTGTTGGCCAAGAATGCATGGACCTATCCTAACGCTTCTTTATGGGTCGATTTAAATGGGCTGTAGGACTCCCAAGACAAGCAGAACCATCACGATGATGCCCACGGGAATGCGGTAGGCCGCAAACCATGCAAAGGAGTGGTTGCCCACGAAGTTCAGCAACCACGCGATCGAGGCGTAGCCCAAGGCAAAGGCGACGCCGGTACCGACGAGCAGCTGCATACCGGAAGCGGCTTGGCCGGCCTCGGGCGCGAAGGCATCGGGAAGCGAAAAAAGCCCCGACGCCAGCACTGCCGGAATGGCCAAGAGGAAGCTAAAGCGCGTGGCCACCTCGCGATCGAGCCCCAAGAAAAGACCACCGGAAATGGTGCCGCCCGAACGTGACACGCCAGGAATCAACGCCAAGCACTGGCACAGACCCATGATGATGGCATCTTTCATCGTCAGCTCCTCAAAACCGCGCTTTTTGGAGCCGACGCGCTCTGCGGCGATGAAGACGAAGGAGAAGACGATCAGCATCGTGGCAGTGATCCACAGGTTGCGCAGCGCCCCACGAATGGCGTCTTCAAAGACCAAACCGATGACGCCGATGGGAATGGATCCGACGATGACCATCCAGCCCATGCGCCAGTCCTGCCCGCGCGAGGCGGGATTGGTCCACCCGCGGAACCACCCGGATAAGATTTGCCAGATCATCGGGGCGAAATAAACCAGCACGGCAAGCTCGGTGCCGAGCTGGATAACGGCGGTAAAAGAAGCGCCGGCGTCGTTGCCCCAAAAGAGCTCAGAAACAATGCGCAGGTGCCCCGAGGAGCTTACTGGGAGAAACTCCGTAAGGCCCTGCACAATGGATAAGACGATAACTTGTGCCCAAGAAACTGCTTCGGTCGCGGTATCAGAAATCACCCGCCATACACTACCGTCGCGCACGGCTTCGGGAAATCACAACGCGCGCTGTTAGGATAAGTATCCGTGAAATCACGATCCCGCTCCACACTCGTACTATCCAGCTTGCTAGCACTCTCCACTGCTGCGCTGGCCGCCTGCGATTCCACCGTGGGCGTAGGCGGTGATCCCGAAACCGCGGTAAAGGGCAACGCCACCCCGGCCGCATCTCCCAGTGACACCGATCCTACCGGCACGGTCATCGATTTCGATGAAGACATTACGGATCTGGCTGCGGTAAAAGATACGATTGCCGTTCGCACCGCAGACCAGGTGCACATTGGCAGCCAGGATGACTTTGGGGCCAACAAGGCTAAGAGCATCGATATCGATTCCACCTGCGGCGATTTAAGCTCTTCTGAATCTGGATTCGTCTTGGCTTGCCAGGACAAGGTCTTGCTCATCGAGCCTTCTGCGCCGGAATCACCGGAAGAAATCAACATGGATGAGGACTTCCAGGTCACCGCCGCTACCCAGATTTCGACCGGCGAGGTCTTTGTCACCGCAGACGATTCCGCTGTGGTGGGCCGGTACAAGGATGGCACGCGGGACGGCGAAATCTCCGTAGAGGCCGGATCGGACCAGATGCTCGCCGTTCCCAATGCGGATGGCGATGACGGGATTGTGCGCATTCAGCGTTCGGATTCCACGATCCAGAATATCGATTGGCCCAATGACCGCGCCGGCGGCCGGTTGCGCGCTGGCCAGGGTGTCGGCCAAATCGCGGTGGGTAATAACGGCGTCGTGCTCGCCTCCGATACCGAGGGCGGCCGGATCGCAGTCTATACTTCCGATGACGTCGTCCGCCTGCACCAATACGGCGTGGTCGACGGTACCCCGTGGGCGGTGGCCTGGGATGACTCGCGCGAGCTCGCGTGGGTTACCACCACCGATAACAACATCGCACACGCCTATTCCATTGACAAGGGCGTTCCCGAATCCCGCGGCGAGATTGCCACGCTTGCCGATGCCCAAAATATTTCCGCTCTTTCCAATGGCACCATCGTGGTTGCCTCCGCATCCGGCCAGGGGCTGCAGTTCGTGGCGGATCCACACCTGACAAAGGCAAAGGAGTCTTAATCCATGGTTTCGACCTTCGATTCGCTGCGCAAAGGCGCCTATCAGCTGGCGCTGCGCGGGATGTTTCGCTTAAGCCCCGAGCGCATCCACGGCATTATCAACTCTGGCCTGCACGGTCTGCACGCGGCAGGGCCTGCCAATCGCGCGCTTGGCCGCCTCCTGCCGGTCAATGATCCAGTCTTGAAACAAGACGTCTGCGGGATCACTTTCCCGCGCCCGCTCGGCCTTGCGGCCGGGTTTGATAAGAACGCCGCGGCTGCCGATGCCTGGTCGCCGCTTGGTTTCGGCTACGCCGAACTGGGCACCGTCACGGCGCAGGCGCAGCCGGGCAACCCGACTCCCCGCCTTTTCCGCCTCAAAGAAGACGCAGCCATCTTAAACCGGATGGGCTTTAATAACGAGGGCGCTGCCGCCGTGGCAGAAAACCTGCGCAAGCGCCGGTACAGCGACGTCATCGGTATCAATATTGGAAAAACCAAGGTCACCCCGGCCGAACGCGCCGTGGATGATTACCGCCGCTCCGCTTCCGTTTTAGGCGGTCTGGCGGACTACCTGGTGGTCAATGTCTCTTCCCCCAATACCCCTGGGTTGCGGGACCTGCAGGCGGTCGAATCGCTGCGCCCCATCCTGCGCGCCGTGCAAGAATCCACCGATGTCCCCGTCATGGTCAAAATCGCGCCGGACCTATCGGATGCCGATGTCGATGCCGTCGCCGATCTCGCCGTGGAGCTAAGCCTCGCCGGCATCGTCGCCACCAATACCACCATCTCCCGCGAGGGGCTTAGCACTCCCCGCGCGGAGGTAGAAGCCCTTGGCGCCGGCGGCATTTCCGGCCCACCGGTGGCCGAGCGCTCCTTAGAGGTACTCCGCCGCCTGAATGCGCGCGTGGGCTCGCAGCTTGTCCTGATTTCCGTCGGCGGGATTACCACCCCGGAACAAGCCTGGGAGCGAATCGCCGCCGGTGCCAGCCTCCTCCAAGGCTATACCGGTCTCATCTACGGTGGTCCGGACTGGATTCGGGATATTCACAGGGGCATCGCCAAGCAAATTCGCGCCCATGGACTAAACAATATTTCTGAGGCCGTAGGCTCCAACCTGCCGTGGAAGGCAATAAACTAGCCGCCAGATAGCACAAATGCCACGTGTAGAACCACGTGGCATTGCTTATTTATAGGCCCGCTTAGGAGGTCGCCATGACGCTGCGCCGCAAAATTAAGGCACAGATGGCGGACATGCCGGCATAAAAGAGCAGCCAATACTGCTGTTGAATTAGGAGATCGTGCTGCGGCAGAAAGCGGCTAGCAATAATCAAGGCCACCGCCACCGCTAGGGCGATAATCTGCGCGCGGCTTCCGGCATGCTCTTTGCTCATTGTGCTGAAGGCACCCACCATCACCGCCGCGATAATGATCGCGAGGTTACTGTAGGTCCAGACAAAAGGTGCGCCCCATCCATCGCTAAAGACGGAAATCAAGGCGAAGAGGATCAGCACGAAAGCGACGACCAAAAAAGCACCGCCCACCCGCAGCGCTGCGGGTGGGGTCACTGGGTTTTTAGGAGCAGAACTCGCCATTACTTGGCCTCGTACCAACCCCAGAGGATTGCCCGGCCCAGTGCGTGGAAGTGCAGGTTGAAGCCGAGGACGGTGGGGGAAGAATCCGGATCGATATCGAGGGTTTCTACGTCTACGGCGTGGACCGCGTAGAGGTAGCGGTGCGGCGCGTGGCCGGCCGGTGGGTTGGCGCCAAAGTGGGTGCGGTTGCCGGAATCATTGCGCAGGCTGATAACACCGTCGATGCCAAGGTCCTCTGCCGCCCCGGCATTGGTGGGCAGCTCGGAGACATCGGTCGGAATATTAAAGGCGGCCCAGTGCCAGAAACCGGAAGCAGTCGGTGCATCTGGGTCAAAGCAGGTGACCGCCAAAGACTTGGTTCCCTCCGGCAGCCCGGACCATGCCAGTTGCGGAGACACGCTTTCCGGCGCGCGGTGCTTTTCTGGGATCTCATCGCCTTCTACCAAGTCGGTAGAAGACAGCCCGAAGCTGGGGAGATCGCGCAGCGGGGCGTAGGGGTCAGGTCCGGGGAATCGAGTGTCATCTGCATAAGAAGTCATGTACCCCTTTGTACCGCAGATCACACGCGCTTGTCGATGCCCCTCCCACTCACCCCACAACCGTGCGGCTGGTGTCAGGCCGTGCTCCTATCTAGGCGCTGCGGCCTACCAAGTTACAAGGATGTATTTCCCCGCCTTGAAATCGTGCGGTTTATGAGGATTTACCTGGCGATTTGTATTCCGGTAGCGGAACACGATAAAGTTTCGGGGTGCCCAACCGAGAGGTTGTCAACACCCTGCCCGGGTGGCGGAATGGCAGACGCGCTAGCTTGAGGTGCTAGTGTCCTATTAACGGACGTGGGGGTTCAAGTCCCCCTCCGGGCACACTGTGAAGTCTCGAGACATCGTTCCTATGGTGTCTCGAGATTTTTCTATAAGTACAGCTCTTTTCTATCAGCCCGGCCCAGCCGACTACGATACAAACGCATGACCACTTTCCGGGATTGGATACACAGCTTTGGTAGCTTCTGCGTTCAACTCACCCACTCTGCTTGGAGCTCAATCCGTGCGTGGTCACCGCGACGGTGGATACTCATCTTCGTACTCGCACTTGCTGGAGTTGCGCTTTTTATCCGGCTCGATGTCCCCGACCTCTCCCAGATGCGGGCCGCCGCTGCCCGCCTTGGCGCGTGGTTTCCGGTCGCCTTCACGCTAGGTTATGTCATATTTACGCAATTTCCCCTGCCCCGGACCATCTGGACGGTTGCAGCTGGCATCCTTTTCGGCCCCTGGCAGGGTCTTGCTATCTCGCTATTCGCGCTCACCATCTCGGCCGTATTATCGCTGCTGATTGTGCGCAGCCTGCTCGGAGACTGGATTAGGCCGCACCTTGCCCACCCCGCGGTCTATACCATCAATGCTCACTTGGAGCGACGCGGCTGGCTGGCCATCGCTTCCCTGCGCATGGTCGCGGGAGTGCCCTTTAGCCTCCTCAACTATGTCGCCGCACTTACCCCCATCAGCGTTTCCCACTTTACGGTCGCTACGCTGATCGGCTCGATTCCCACCACGGTCATCGGCACTTTCTTCGGTGATGCCCTGACTGGCACCGCCAGCCCCGGGATCATCATTGCCTTTATTATCTTTGCCCTCGCCGGGATCGGTGGCCTCATACTCGATTCGCGCCTGCCGACTCCCGCCCAGTCAAGGTTAAACGGTAGACTGTAACGAACTGCTCGCGATAAAGGAGGATCCTCGTGCTCGCTGTCCATGCCCGCTACCGTGGGCGTTCCGTGCGCCGCGCTGAGCTCGTACAGCGCTCGGCCGCTGCGTTATCCACCCTCGATGGCGTCGGCGAGTTTCATGTCCTCGGCGTGGAGGATATCTGCGCCGTTGTCGATTCCGCCACCGCAGTGTGTGAGGTTGTCATGGCCTTGCTTGCCGATGGCGACTGGGCCATCGGCATCGGCATCAGCCCCGGCAACCAGGCAGACGAAGATAGCGCGCGCCACGTGGCCACCGCGGCGCTGAAAAATTCCGCGCGCATGGGGCAGGTCTATACCAAACTCAATAAGCGCGGCCGTTCCGCGGAGGCAAGCGATATCGCCGCTGCCTTCGCGCTCATTGGATATGTCCTTAATAAGCGCACCATCGAGGGCCGCGAGGCAACCTCCCTTGTAAGGGCAGGGCTCAATCAAAATGAGGCCGCAGAAGAATTGGGCATTTCCAAACAGGCGATGTCCCAAAGGCTGCAGGCTGCGGGCTGGAGCGCTGAGATGGCCGGGTGGCAATTGGCGGTAAACCTCATTGAACGCGCTAATCTAGCCTAAGCCCCGAAGGTGCGGCTCGCCGTGGGTTAGACAAGGTCTGATTTGTGTAGCTCTGGTGTGGTTACAAAATCCACCAGCCGCTCGACCGCACCAATAAGGCTCGAGTCTAGGTCCCTAAATGAATGGACCGCGTTATATACGTGCCGCCACCCATCGGAGGGATCGGACCACCCCACGCGGCGGCAAATCCCGGTCTTCCAGTCTTCGCCGCGCGGTACCTCCGGCCACGCTTTCAGCCCTACCCGTTGCGGTTTTACTGCTGCCCAAATATCGACAAAGGGGTGGCCGGTGACTAGAACATGTTCGCCCACTGACTCGGTCATTCGCGTTTCTTTCGACCCCTTGACCAAGTGATCTGCGAGAACGCCTACCCGGCGAGTAGGGCCAGGCTTAAACTCGGCCAGTCTTTCTTCGAGGTTGTCCAAGCCCTCTAGGTATTCCACGACCACACCTTCTACGCGCAGATCGTGCCCCCACACTTTTTCTACAATGGCGGCATCGTGAACGCCTTCGACCCAAATGCGCGATGGCGCTGCCACCTTGGCCTCCACGTTTTCTACCCGCCTAGAACCCGAATTCGATTTGCGGGGGGCTTGCTTGGGCACGTACCTCGTCAGCGTCACCGGCTGACCTTCTACTAAGAATCCGCCTTTAATGAGGTTAAATACTCGCTCGACGCCGTGGCGGTCTTCTAGCCGTACGACCTCACCAAAGACGGTCTTATCCACGCCTAAAACGGCGCCCACAAAGTCATCACCGCGCACTTCTACCACCATGCCCGGTTCTGCGGGCACTTCTGGGTACTGGGTGGGCTTGCTGCGTCGGTGCCCAGCAAAAATATCTCCGCCATAAGGATCTAAACTCATGGCCCGATAGTCTATCTACTACACTTGCTCGCCATGGATATGCGCGCCGAAGTCTGGTCCCCTCTCCAAAACTCTGCCATCTGGCTAGCTGCGTGGTTGTGGGGACATGAGACAACAGATGAGCTGCTCGATGCCCTGACAGAGCTGGGCGGGCGCCCCGAATGCTTGGATGAATCTCCCTTCATCGATTTGCTCGCCTTGCTGCGCGCCGAAACGAAGGAGCTCACTTCTCAGCCAGGCGCGGGCGGGGAGCCTCTTCTCCGGCTTATTTTATCTGGCCCGGGTGAAGCGCCGGCGCTTCCCGCAGGATCAGAATCTGCCCGTGCGGCCGCGCAAAGTTCAGCGGGCGCCATCGTTGTGCGCACCAACGATCCGGAAGTTTCGCTCGTCCTTGTCCCCCATCCCCATCGAGCTCACACGGCATGGCAGGTGATTCGTGAGGATCAGCCGCCACCTTCACCGGCATGGCTGAGCCCCGGCGAAGCGGATGCCTTGTTAACTAAGGCGACGGATGAATCCGCCGATCTCATTACGGTCACCGGCTACCAGTCCACCGCGCTGACTAATCCCCGGCTCACGGTGGGGACCCTGAGCGATTTTTATGACACGCCCGGCCTGCCACCGGCCACCCCGCCCCGGGCTGCGAAACTCTTTGCTCGCGCGGACCGCGTTGCCGCGATCATCGAAACCGTCACGGATAGGATCAACGATCACAGCCTCGATCCGCAGCTCCTCCGCTTATGGCGCCATATCCGGCAAGCGCGGATGACGGCAGTGGCTTATTCAGCAGCGGAATTCGCTCGCTAGAACAGGCCCGCCCAGAGTACTTTTAGTGGGCGCGAATATCGCAGCAGCCTGCAGCGCAGGGCGCGCCGTTGGTGGTACACCCTTGTACGGTGACATTCCCGCTGGTCTCCCACGGTTTCCCCTGTTCGAGTTCTTCCACCAGATCCACGACCATGTCCGCAAACCGCTGGGAGGGGCCAGCGGTACGGGCGCGCTCGACCTGTACTCCCATCTCATCGGCGGCAGCTTGCAGTTCAGAGTCCAAGTCCCAGATGACCTCCATGTGATCGGAGATAAAACCGATGGGGCACACCACTACGGCGCCTACCCCGTCTTTTTCATGAAGTGCGGTGGTGTGGTCAACGATGTCCGGCTCCAGCCACGGCGTCTTCGGGTTACCGGAGCGCGATTGCCACACCAAGTCGTAATCCGAAATTCCGACGCGCTCGGCCACTAAGCGGGAGGCTTCGGCTACTTGCCGGGAATAAAGGTTCTTGTCCCCGTCTGCACCACCGACATTATCGTGTGCATTCGGCACCGAGTGGGCCGTAAACAGCATGCGCGCGCTGCCCGTTTTCTCGACGGGTATACGCCGCCAGGCCTCGGCGACGGCATCGGCCATCTCCGCGATGAACTTGGGATGATCATAAAATTGTCGAATCTTGGTGAACTCGATTTCTGGCAGACCATTATCTGCAAGGTGTTGCCGCATCGCAGCAATGTCTTCATCGTATTGCCGGCACGCCGAGTAGCCACCCCAAGCGGAGGTGGCGAAGACGGCCACCCTGCGAATCCCTTCTTCCGCCATCTTCTCTGCGGTAGCTGTGGCAAAGGGGTGCCAGTTCCGATTGCCAAAATAAACCGGCAGATTATGTCCGCGTTTTTTCAGCTCGCCTTCGACGTTACTGATAATCTCCCGGTTCAGGCCGTTGATCGGGCTTACCCCGTCAAAGTGGTAATAATGCTCGCCCACTACTTCTAAGCGCTCGCGCGGAATTCCGCGGCCCCGCGTCACGTTCTCTAAAAACGGAACGACCTCCTCATTTCCTTCCGGGCCACCGAAAGAAAGAACGAGGAGGGCGTCGAAATTTTGGGCAGGATGCTGTGCGTCAGTCATGCCCTAAATAGTAGCAACCACAAGGCTGAGAATTAGAGAAGGCGCACGACCTCCGGGGTCGCACCAGCCCAGCGCACTGGGGAGACCTGTACATTCTGGCCAGACTGCGGGGCCTCAATCATTTGGTCATTGCCCAAGTAGATCGCAACGTGCTGGCTGCCGCCGGCGCCGTAGAAGATGAGGTCGCCGCGCTGCAAGTTGTCACGCGAAACCTTATTGCCCATTTGGTACTGCGCACCGGAGTAGTGCGGAAGGTCCAAGCCGGCCGCGGCGAACGCGTACTTAGTCAATCCAGAACAATCAAAACCGCTCCGTCCGTAGTCACCAAAGCTATCGGCGATGCCGCCGTCCCGGAGGCCGCCAGTTGGGCCATTGTTGTCGCCACCGCCCCACACGTATGGGGTTCCGATGACAGATTCTGCGCGAGCGATCACCGCCTCAATCTGGCTGCTATTGCCCGGAGCAGGGGTAGATGGCGCTCCAGGCCCTTGACCGGTGGCGGAAGGATCAGTGCTTGCCGATGGCGCCGTATTCGGGCTGCCAATGCCCAACAGGTCTGCAGATCCGTCCATCAGTGCCCGCATATCGTCTTGATCAACGGCTGCGGCGAGATCGCCTGCGATGTCCATAACATCCGATGCCGAGGAACCGGTACCGTAGTCCACCGTGTTAAAAGACGGCGTTGCTCCTTGATTAAGTGCGGTGCCGAACTCCGCCTTCGGGGTGGCCGCGTCCGCCTGCCCCTCTACGACGGCGTCATCGTGCGTCACCTCAGGAAGCGCAGTTTCATCCGGAACAATCTCGTCGGTAAAGTTTTGAGCCTTGTCCTTATTCAAGCCTTGCGGCTTGACGGTATCGCCGGAAAGCGCATCCGCACCTACCCTAAAGTCAAGGTTTTTATCTTGATTTTGTACCTTTGGAAGGTCGCCCTGCTGGGTCACTTCCACCGCCTGCTGCTGGTGGGCAAAAGAGGCCTCAGCGAAGTTGCGGGTGGCATTCATTTGAGCCTCCCGCTGGGCTAAGTTGCGGCGGTGCTCGACCATTGCCGATTCGGCTGCACGCTTTTCAGCATAAGCTTGGTCAAGCTCTGCCGCGTCGTCCGCAACCGCAGGATCAGCCGAAAGCTGGGCGATGCGCTCCGTCGCGGCCGCCGCTTGCTCCTCCGCCTGGTCGAGCAGCTGGCGCAGCTGATCTACGTCCCGCTGCTGAGCATCAACGTTGGATACGGCGCGGGCAATGGAGTCATCTGCATCGGTGCTTGGAACTTCTTCAACCGCACCGGCCTGGGCGGGATCGAGGAGCTCATCTGCTCCGGCAGGAGCGATGGACGTCAGGGGCGATAGCGCTGCGACACCTATGACTGCAGCGATAGTTGCACGAACATGTCGGATGCGCGGTAGACGAATGGTGGCCACTGGAATTCTCCTTGTTTGGACCACCTCCCTTTTAAAGAATGGGACGCAATGTGCCGCACTTGGGCATAGGAATGCCCGAGACACTGAAGCTTGCGCATTTCGCACAGCAGCAAGCCCAGAGTCTTCTTTGCGATATTCCGAATCCGATAGCTCACACCCAAAGGCTTATGGGCTTATGGGTATGCGTTATCGCCCTGGCAGCCCGCGGCCCCAGGATGTACATGGCACATGAGCCCGAAAATTGTAGAGACTTCACCTAGGGAGTGCGCACGTCAATTAAAGCTCTATGCAACTGATGCTTGAGCTCAGTAGCCTCACGTCACGCTGTCCAACAATCGCTACTATTTCCCCATACCAGCGACAAGGATGGTGCATTTTCTCCACGTGTCCTACGCGGTTCATTGTGAACGTGAGCGCTCTAACGCTACTGGGAGCATTTACAACTCTCCCATCGCAGTGCCAATCTCAGATTGGCGCATCTTCATCGAGCTCCACTTGTGACGTGCAGTGAATTTAGGTAGCTGGCAGAGTCCAGACCCTTTCGCACGCTGCGCTTGGCACAGTGAGAACTGCCCTATGATCCTTGGCACGACTCGCCGCGGCGCAGTGGAGGTACAGCTTTATGCGTGTACCCATTCGTGCGAGGGCAAGTGGCCACAAACCATGAACAGGCCACACGATGCTGGCCCTAGTGTGATTCCGGTTCCCTCATTCTCTCATTCTGCACGTACCCGACTGCGCTTCTCAGCGAACCTCGTATCTGGATTCCGCTTGACCGAGAATCCACTATCGAAGGGCTCGACAAAGAACCACACCCGCATACCCACACGATGGAGCTCTAGCGAACTCGTCTCACCACTTTTAAGGAAGGTGGGTTGATGTTTATTTTTCGAACATTGTCATCGCTCAAGTGAAAAGTTTTTCTACTCTCCCGTTCGAGAGTTCCCTCGTGGTTCATTGACTTCCAAGAACCGCCAATTCCTCGATTCCCGCGAGGCGTGCTTCCCCACATACCCGTGCGAATCTTCAATTGACCGTCAAGGCTAAGCCCATGAACTCAAGAAGATATTCACGTCTCTTGAGTCGACACTCGAACCATACGTCACGACACGCCCTTTTCGCACACATTCCACTTAATTACGTGGAGTCAAGTTAAACCACATGACGCAACATTCGTACCTAACCTGCAATAATTTTGTTACCAACCCGTTATTGTGATGTTCGCCACTTTGGTTTTTATATTCCGAGGGCCGTGCGTCATGAGCTGCAGCCAAATCGGGGCCATTTCACCGCAGTAGAACCACTCCCCCAGTGAAAATCAACCACTAAGCCTTTACTTTTGCCCCTCCCCCGCTCCCCTGACACTTTTAGGCAATGGGAGTTTTCTTCATTCGCAACGACCCGGAGTCGCCCGAGGGCCGCCCATAAAGAACCGATGGATTACGCCAATGTCTGAACATCATTTTCCATAAATCTCAGGGTAGGCACCGCGAGTTCCTTCGGTGCGGTGCGCCACGACGCTCTTGCAGCCGTAAAATTTAGCTCGCTTCGACGGATGGTTTTGGGGCGCGCCGAGCGCCGAAAACGGAAAATTTTCTTCTACTTTTTCGAACAAACATAGTTAGAAGTTGGATACGCTTGGACGCCTTGATGCGTCCGCTCTCTCCAGATCGAGCCCCCTTAATGGCCGCTACTTATCCCGAATTTCGCGATGATGGGAGGCACGCCAATAACTTAAGCCGCCGAAAAGGAGGGCGAGTATGGCGACGACGGCGACGACGGCGACCATCGGAAAGCTGCTTTGCTCAAGCCCTGCATAGTACTGCTGCACAAGATCGACTTGGTTCAGTCCTGGCCTTAATTGCGCTTGGGAAGATTCAATATCCGCGCGGCTATAGTTCTCGCTAACCGAGGAGACATGGCGCGGGGTCTGCACGATGACGGTGTGCAGATTGGTAGCATCATAAAGCTCTTGTGCAATGTCGCGCGCGTCGGCGGCCTTGAAAACAGAAACATCGACCACGGCAATCCCGTCGCCCTCACGCAGTTGCTCGGCGACGTGTGCATTTAGCTGAGCATCCGATTCCAGCGAGGGTGCAGAATAAGCTACGCCGTCCTGCTTGAGCTGCTGAGCCAACTGCGGGACGTCCACTTCACCCGGAACCATTCAATCCTCTTCCCTCTTCTTAATTATAGCCGGGGCTCGTGCACCCGAGATCGGGGGTTATGCCTTGCGCATATTCCTTGGTCTTTCTTCATTAAAGATAAAGGTTACCGCCGCCGCCTACACAGTAAACGCGCCGAGTACGGCAAAAAGCTTTAAACAGAACGCTTGTCCCGTTACAATTGGAGCAACGGAAGGTTTTTACCTCTACAATAAATAGGTGAACCATCGCGTTCTTTGCCGTCTTTGGCACTGCGGGCCCCATGGCTTCGTCTCGACCACTATGTGGTCGCGCACCTTTTGCTTATCCCGCATCTCCAGCAGGCGGCGAGTACAAAACAGAACAGACTGTTTATCAACAAGGAATGGAGCTCCCTGTGACTGAAAGCTTGAACTCCTTCGATGCCAAGAAGACCCTTGATGTCAACGGCAAGTCTTACGACTACTTTGACATCAACACGGTTCCTGGCATGGAGAAGTTGCCGTACTCCCTCAAGGTGCTGGCAGAAAACCTGCTGCGCAATGAGGACGGCAAGAATGTAAACGAGGACCACATCAAGGCCCTCGCCAATTGGGATCCAAAGTCCGAGCCGGATACTGAAATCCAGTTCACCCCAGCCCGCGTCCTCATGCAGGACTTCACCGGTGTTCCCTGTGTCGTCGACCTCGCAACCATGCGTGAAGCCGTGTCCGCTCTTGGCGGTACGCCAGACCAGGTTAACCCGCTGAACCCGGCCGAGATGGTTATTGACCACTCCGTCATCGTTGAGGCCTTTGGTTCCACCGACGCTCTTGAGAAGAACGTTGAAATCGAGTACCAGCGCAATGAAGAGCGCTACCAGTTCCTGCGTTGGGGTGCTGAGAACTTCTCCAACTTCCGCGTTGTTCCTCCGGGAACCGGTATTGTCCACCAGGTCAACATCGAGTACCTGTCTCGCGTTGTCTTTGACAACGAGGGTCTTGCATACCCGGATACCTGTATCGGTACCGACTCCCACACCACCATGGAAAACGGCCTGGGCATCCTGGGCTGGGGCGTTGGCGGCATCGAGGCAGAGGCTGCCATGCTTGGCCAGCCGGTATCGATGCTCATCCCAAAGGTCGTCGGATTCAAGCTCACCGGCGAAATCCCGACCGGCGTTACCGCAACTGACGTCGTCTTGACCATTACGGAGATGCTGCGTGAGCACGGCGTTGTCCAGAAGTTCGTAGAGTTCTACGGCAATGGCGTCAAGTCCGTCCCGCTGGCTAACCGCGCCACCATCGGCAACATGTCGCCAGAGTTCGGTTCCACCGCGGCCATCTTCCCCATCGACGAAGAGACCACCAAGTACCTCGAGCTCACCGGTCGCCCGCAGGAGCAGATCGACCGCGTCGAGCAGTACGCCAAGGCACAGGGCATGTGGCTGGCAGAGGACACTCCGGAGCCGGAGTACTCCGAGTACATCGAACTCGACCTGTCCACCGTTGAGCCATCCATCGCTGGTCCGAAGCGCCCGCAGGACCGTATCCTCCTTTCGGAGGCCAAGGAACAGTTCCGTAAGGACCTGTCCAACTACACCACCGACGAGGTATGCGTGGATGACTCCTCCGTAGAGGCAAAGCGCATGTCCGCTGAGGGCGGCGCGCCTGGCGATGAGGACGTTACCGGTGGTTTGAACAAGTCGCGCGAGGGGCACGGCGAATCCGCCGCCGCTGGTGCTAAGGGACGTCACTCCAACCCGATCACCGTTGAACCTGATAACGGTGGCGAGTACACCCTTGACCACGGCATGGTGGCAATTGCCTCCATCACCTCCTGCACCAACACCTCCAACCCATCCGTCATGGTGGGTGCAGGTTTGATTGCACGTAAGGCCGCCGAAAAGGGCCTGCGCTCCAAGCCATGGGTTAAGACCATTTGTGCACCTGGTTCCCAGGTTGTCGATGGCTACTTCCAGCGCGCAGACCTCTGGAAGGACCTCGAGGCTATGGGCTTCTACCTGTCCGGCTTCGGCTGCACCACCTGTATTGGTAACTCCGGCCCACTGCCAGAGGAAGTCTCTGCAGCCATCAATGAGAACGACTTGGCAGCTACCGCAGTTCTGTCCGGTAACCGCAACTTCGAGGGTCGTATCTCCCCGGACGTCAAGATGAACTACTTGGCATCCCCAATCATGGTCATCGCCTACGCTATTGCCGGCACCATGGACTTCGACTTCGACAACCAGCCGCTGGGCCAGGACGAAGACGGCAACGATGTCTTCTTGAAGGACATCTGGCCTACCCCGCAGGAGATCGAGGACACCATCCAGTCCGCTATCTCTCGCGAGATGTACGAGGCTGACTACGCCGACGTCTTCAAGGGCGACGACGCATGGCGCAACCTGGATGTTCCAGAGGGCGAGACCTTCGAGTGGGATGAGGACTCCACCTACATCCGCAAGGCTCCGTACTTCGAGGGCATGCCGACCGAGCCGGACCCAGTTGAGGACATCAAGGGCGCTCGCGTTCTTGCGAAGCTTGGCGATTCCGTCACCACCGACCACATCTCCCCTGCTTCTGCCATCAAGCCGGGCACCCCGGCCGCGCAGTACTTGGACGAGAACGGCGTTTCCCGCTCTGACTACAACTCCTTGGGTTCCCGCCGCGGTAACCACGAGGTCATGATGCGCGGTACCTTCGCTAACATCCGCCTGGCCAACCAGCTGGTGGACGAGACCGGTGGATACACCCGCGACTTCACCCAAGAGGGTGCACCGCAGGCATACATCTACGATGCATGCGAGAACTACAAGGAAGCCGGCATCCCACTGGTCGTTATCGCTGGTAAGGAATACGGCACCGGTTCTTCCCGTGACTGGGCTGCAAAGGGCACCAACCTTCTGGGTGTAAAGGCAGTTATCACCGAGTCCTTCGAGCGCATCCACCGCTCGAACCTCATCGGTATGGGCGTTATCCCGCTGCAGTTCCCTGATGGCGAGTCTCACGAGTCCTTGGGTCTGGACGGTACGGAGACCTTCGACATCGAAGGCATCACCGAGTTCAACGACGGTTCCATCCCGAAGACCGTTCACGTCACCGCTACCAAGCAGGACTCTGACGACGCCGTCGAGTTCGACGCTAACGTACGTATCGACACCCCGGGTGAGGCAGAGTACTTCCGCCACGGCGGTATCCTGCAGTACGTGCTGCGCCAGATGGTGAAGAACTAAGCCACTTAATGCGACGGAAAAGTACTAAGCTTTTTGGGCTTAGTGCTCGTCGCTGAGCTTGAAGACGCGGGGTCGCACCGCTCTCTCCCGTAGAGGGCTCTGCGGCCCCGCGTTTCTTTATTGTCGTTCTATGTTCGTTTCAGAACATACTTAACTTGAAGTATTAATCATTCCTAAAAGGAGACGACCTCACTATGCCAATCGTGAGTGAATCTGAGTTAAATCGGCGGCGGCACGAAATTCTCGTTGGGGCGCGGCGTTGCTTTGCCGAACATGGCTATGAGGGTGCGACGGTTCGCCTCTTAGAACAAGCCACCGGAAAATCACGCGGCGCCATTTTTCACCACTTTGGGGACAAGGAATCTCTATTTCTTTCCCTAGCCCGCGAAGATGCCGCACGCCAGGCAGAAGTAGTGGCTAATAATGGCCTCGTCGAGGTCATGCGTGAAATGTTACGTCACCCAGAACGCCACGATTGGCTTGCCACGCGTCTAGAGATCACTTCTCTACTGCGCACTGACCCCTCGTTTGCCGCGCGGTGGAAAGAACACCAGTCCATTCGTGACGAGGCTATCCGCGCCCGTCTCGCATCCAACGCAGAGCAAGGCCGCCTTCGAGATGACGTGGATATAGATACCCTGGTGTGCTATTTGGAAACCTTCATGGATGGGTTTATTAATAGGCTCGCCTTAGGGGATACGGATGGCCTGGAGCGTGTCCTCGATCTGGTGGAGCAATCGATCCGGAGTTCTAGCTCGCCACAGCGCTAAATGAGCCCATTACGTTGTTAGCAGTACCGCTTGAGGTCACCCAGGATTCGTAGCTCTGCCCCTGTGCAGGGGCAGGTTATGTTTGTCTGCGTTCTGAAGTGCCCCGAGTTTTGTTCCTAGGCATTTGCCTTGATTTCTATTATTCCCTGTTGCGGGTTCTTTTTCCACAATTCGGTTTCCACCTCGGCTGGGGTTCGGTATCCCAGGCTTTGGTGGAGCCTTACCTCGTTCCACCATGACACCCACTCAAATGTGGCGATTTCTACCTCGATAACGTCATTCCACCTGCGAGTATGGATCAGCTCGCCTCTTGTAGGAGCCGTTAACGTTTTCAGCTAGAGCATTGTCATAGGAGTCGCCAACTGTCCCAGTAGAAGCAGTGATCCCGTGTTGGGAAAGGCGCTCGTTGTAGACAATGCTGACGTACTATAAGCCGTGATCCGAATGGTGAATAAGGCCTGTTGTTTCCCTCGCGCTCACAATCGCTTGGTTGAGTGCTTGCAGCGGTAATGCCTCGGTGCGCATCGAGTCCGATAATGCCCATCCGACGATCCGCCGGGAGTAAACGTCAGTGACAAATGCGGTGTACACAAAGCCTTTCTTCGTGCGCGCGTAGGTAATGTCGGCCACCCACAGCTTGTTCGGGCCTTGGGCTTTGAATTCACGCTCGACCAAGTCTGGGCGCAGATCCGACACGTTGAGGTGTGCGCGTTGTGATTGGTGATCTGCCTTTGCCTGTGCCAGAAACACCAGCCAGGCGCATCAGCCGGGTGGTTTGCTCACGGCCGATATCTATTCCGTCACGGTCAAGCGCATGCCACATTTTCCGCACACCGTAGACACCGTCATTATCCCGATGAATGGCACCAATGCGTTCAATCAGCACGGCCGTCACGAAGGCGACGAGCGCTTAAGCCCTCGGGCTTTGGACTGGCGATAACCACGCGAGGTGATGAACCCACCAGCCCGGTTATTTTTCAACGCCAGTGCAGATGAACTCGACAGAGAAACAATCCCGGTATTTATCGATGAACCGGATCATAACCGGGGCTTGGGGCCTGGTCGTGAGGCGAAAAAAGCTGACGCGGCCTTCAGCAACTCGTTGGTATCTCGAAGCTCTTGATTTTCGCGGCGTAGCCACGCGTTTTCGGCGGCCAAATCTTCAGGCACAGGTTCTGGGGTGTTTCCCACGCGGCGGGCAGGCTTAAGTCCATTGACGAGCCGTGTGCCATGAAACCCCCAACTTTGGAGCTACTGCCTGGCATGCGGCTTGCATCGACATATTTTCCGCCAAGATGCGGTCTTCCACGAGACGGACCACACGGTCCTTTGCATCCTGGTCAAATTTTCTTGGCATGTTCCAGATTTTCCCATCTACTCAAACGGAACAAAACCTGGGACACTTTGAAGCATCCTGGGTTTAGTTCCTACCTCTGCTAAGGAAGGATTGGCACTATGCCCAGAAAGTATTCCGCCGAATTCAAGGAGAAGGCGGTCCATCAAGTCCTAGAGATGGTCCGTCTGGAGTCCTGCTCACGGCAACGCGCGTACGAGGAAGTCGTTGAGCTCCTTGGCGTGTCCCACTACACGTTACGCGCCTGGTACCGCGACAGCCTCGCCCATGAGCAGACGACACCAACAGATGGCGAAACCATGGAAGAAGAGCTCAAGCGTCTGCGCCGGGAAAACCGCGAGTTGAAACGAGCAAACGGGATTCTTAAGACTGCTTCGGCTTTTTCGCAGCGGAACTCGACCGACCCACGACCAGATGATCTCCTACATCGACGAGTACAAGGAGCAATTTGGGGCCCGGGGCCATCTGCCGTGTTCTGAAACAAGCAGATCGTGGATTCATTACCTCCCGCGGCTACCGTAAAGCCACCACCCGCGCCCCAAGCGCCAGGGCCTTAAGCGATAGCCTTATCATCCCAAAGATACAGCGCGTCCATGCGGAAAACTTCTCGGACTACGGTATTCGCAAGATGTGGCACGCCATGAACCGTGAAGGCTTTCATATCGGCCGCGACAAGACCGCACGCCTGATGAAACTTGCAGGTGTGTCCGGTCGACGACGTGGACAAACCCCGGTCACCACGATCAGCCCTAAAGTTCCGGATCATCGTCCGGACCTTGTGCAGCGACACTTCCGGGCAGCAGCACCTGGGCGACTTTGGGTCGCCGACATTACCTATGTTCGCACCCTCTCAGGATTTGCGTACACCGCATTTGTCATTGACGTCTGCAGCAGCAAAATAGTCGGTGTTGCCACCCGCTCTACGATGCGCACCGATGCGCTGCCGATGGGAGGCACTGGAACATGCATTAACGACTGCCGGTCGAATCCATGGAGACCAGCTAGTGCACCACAGTGATCGGGGAAGTCAGTGAGTGTCACTGAAGTACTCCACTGCTTTGGCCGAAGCCGAGATCCGGCCGAGTGTTGGCACAGTCGGAGATTCCTATGACAACGCGCTCGCGGAGACGGTCAACGGTCTCTACAAGGCTGAACTTATCCATTTTCAAGGCCCGTGGACGTCAGTGGGAGAAGTCGAGCTAGCAACCCTGCGGTGGACACACTGGTGGAACACCAAACGTCTTCACGAGGCGTTGGACTACGCCGCCCCACTGGAAGTAGAAACCGAGTACTATCTCACCCAGCCCATCAACACAGGGCCGTAAAAGAAGCGGAACCAAACCCAGGACGCTTCAAATTGAACCAACATCAACCCCGAGCCGGACCCCAACACCGACCCTGACACTGTCCCCGAACCACCGATTCAGAAAGGACAGATACACCACTCCATCGGACTTGACCAGAAAATAAATTGATACAGTTTATTTATTTGTTTTACAATCATTAGTCGGATAGTCTTCAACGCTTTTCTCTAGAAAGGAAATTGGCGTAATAGTAGTATCACCTTTACCATTACCACCTTCAATAAGGGCTACCAATTCCCCCGCAGAATTATAGACAGGAGCACCCGAATCCCCAGGTATTGAAGCTATTTGAGCTTTAAGAGTGCGCGCCTGGAAATTCCTCCCCGCTAGGGAAACACCCTCACAATATAGGTTCTTGTCGTCGATAGTCCCCTGAATTCTCCCTCCAAGAAACGTTTTGGTAAAAATAGTGGAAGGGATTTCGACTTCTTTATCACTGACTTTATCGACTCGGAGAGCGTAATTGGTAGGGGAATCAAGAAGTATTTCTGAAACATCCGATCCTTGGCTACTCAACAAGTAATTTTCGCCAACACTTCCAATGCGCCTACCTTTTGAATATACCTCATCCGCTTTTTCGCCGCAGTGACCTGCAGTTAAGGCCCGTCGTTGGGAAATGATAGTTACAGAACATGTCACCGCCCCTTGAGGAGGGCCCACCTGTATCTCGTCACCACTTTCTATGTATGAAAGAGGATCAGAATTCTGCTGCTGCGCAATAGATGCTGATGAAGCCGGGGCTGCTGTCAATACACTAGCCAAAGAGAAGAGGACTACACGGCTCATTATTGGAGTGATTTCGTTTTTCATAATTAATAATTCATAAAAATAAAGAAGAGGTAGGTACATCTAAAGTCCTACCTCTTCTCAGGTTTTATTTCTTCCCATAGGGGACAAATATGAGGAGAATGACCAAAATTGCTAGAGCAATCGTCACGACATACGGCCACTTAGCGTAAACGGAAAGCGCCATCAGAAGAACACCCACAGTGGCCAACAGCTTTTTCCACATAATTTCCTCTCCCAACCATCTTGAATCTTCCTAGTGCGGTTACCCTCGAGTAGTGGACACCCTATTAGTACGGATCTTGTGTCCGTAGGAGAGGATGTTCATTGTGAGTTC
>NZ_JBEHFM010000010.1:0-93793 GCF_040225675.1 Corynebacterium sp. KPL2680 | reverse complement strand
AGCCATACCGAAGCCAGCGACTAGTTCCACTGCTCCTGAAAAAGAAAAGCAAAAGGAACGCAGACAAACATAACCTGTCCCTGCACAGGGGCAGAGTTACGAATCCTGGGTAAACTCAAGCGGAACTGCTAAAAACGTAATGGGAGGCCTATACGTAACCGAAGACACCCTCCAAATGAATTCACAGCTTTGAAAACTCTTTGGCTGACGATTTATAACATCGAAGACAGGTGCGCCACTCAGTAGAGGGGAAGGTAATTTGCAATCGAATGGGGCCGCTATATAGGAGGGGACAAAGGTCGCAGGGCGAAAAGCTACTAATCAACTAGCTCTAGACTGCTCGGACCCTTTGCGAATTACATACAAACCATGCTGCGCACACAAACATGGAGAACTATCCTAGCCTCCGACACATCCACTTTCTATCGCCAGAGTGAGCACTGAATCCTGAAAACAGAACACGTAACAGCAAGCATTGAAAATAACTCAAAAACCAAGGATGAGATCTGTGACTTTTTAATATCACGGAAGATCCTTTACAAATTACAGATTGTAGGGTATTCTAAGCCTGCGTTCACTAAAATTCAAACCTTAAGGAGTCCCAGATGAAGCGTAAGGTCAGTCTCGGAATCGCAGCAGCTGCGTTAGCTATGACTGCCGTTACTCCCGCAGCATTTGCGCAGGAAACTACCACTTTCGACAACGGAATTGTTAATTCCGAATTTTCTTTGGACAAAAAAGAATCCACTAAAAAAGACCCCAAGGAGCAGGCCGAGCTTACCGGCAAGCACTTGGATAACGCAAAGAAAGGCGTAGAGACGGCGAAGGGCATCGTCGACACCCTCAATGGACTGGGTGGTCTGTTCGGGCTTAATGGCGGTAAGTAATACCCCTCCAGCCCCCAGGCATTCGCACGATTGCACTGTGAACCCGAACCGTAATGATGGATGTGTTAATCCGCGATTGCCGGGTCTTGAAGGTCTAATCCTTATTTCGCACTAGGGTTAGACCTTTAGCCTTTTCCGTATCCTTCGTTGTTGTAACAGGCGACAAACTCATAGAGTTCGTAAGTGTGCCTTTTTGACGATGGTAAAGGGGTCCCGTAGTGATTCTCCGCCTTGAATTTGGCGAAAAATTCCCCTACTTCGGCGTTGGTGTGACTGTTGGATTTCGAGAAATGCAACATCGATCTTTTGGGGTCTTTGACGAAATGTAGCCAATAGACCATAAATATCAAAAAAGGGATGGCGTGCCAGCAAATCGTGGACACGTAGTGGAGCTACCTAGTGGTTAGGCAGCGATTTTTCTTCGTTTCTGGTTTGGGTGATGTGGTTCTCGAAATCGACAGAGCTGACCATCCCGAGGTCTTCAGTGTCGGCGCCGACGGTTGTAGACCACTTCAATCCAGTAAGCAACGGCCTTGCGGGCGGCATCATGGGTTGGCCAGCGCTTCCGGTCGTAGAACTTAAGTTTTAAGCGTCGACCAGAACGACTCAGCCATCGCGTTATCGAAACACACCCCGGTACGCCCCACCGTCTGAGCAACACCTAGGTTGCGGCATACCTCCCAGAGTTGTTCGCTGGTACATTGCGTTCCGCGGTCAGCGTGAAACACGAGACCATCAGCAACGTCACCGCGCAGCGCATGTGCTATTCGCAGTGCTCCTTTGACTAGGCGCGTATCTTGGGCGCTATTCATAGCCTAGCCCAGCACACGACGGGAGTGGCCGTCTCGGATCACGCACAAGTACAACCATCCTTCATCGGTGCGCAGGTAGATAAATATCTGACATCCGCACCCGGTTGAGCTCACCAGTATCAAACATGCGCTTGACCAGGTCAGGAAGCGTGGACTTGCGCTTGGCTTGGATCGTTGTCACTGGAACGAAAGCACGCGGTGAAATCCCTTCAATGCCCATCATGCGCATCCGCTTGGCTACAGTCTTGCGATTCACACTGATCTGGTAGCGCTCACCTAGTTCTGCGGTGATTCACAGGGCACCATAGACCTCGTCGGAGTCTTTTTCGGATCTGATGAATCTTGCGATCAACATCATCGTAAAATGATGCACGATCATTTTTTCCGGATAAGCGTTGCTGCTGTATATGGGCCCATGTGTAGTATCCAGACCGAGATACCTTCAAAAGGCGTGCCATGCGTTTGATGCTGTAGTTCGCCTTGCTCTGGCTGCATCAATTCGAACTTTTCTGCTCGCGTTGCCTTAAAGCGAAGAAGGCTGTCGCTTGTGACAAAAACTCGTTATCCATCTTGGCTTCTGCCAGCTCACGACGCAGACGAGTATTCTCCGCACGAAGATCCGCCTCGCTTAATCCATCGGAGGAGCCTTAGGCGTTGACGCTCATTTTTTACCCATCGGCCTAAAAGACCTGGTGCGACACCAATTTCTTTGGCTACATGAGCAATTGGGCGCTGCGATTCGATTACCAGGTTCGCGGCTTCACGTCGATACTCAGGTGTGTACTTCTGGCGTTGTTGACCCACAATGAACATCCTGTCTTACGGACACAAAATCCGCACTAATCGGGTGTCCACCAAACGAGGGTAACCTCATTTTAGGAACTGGTTCTGGGGTGTTTCCTGCACGGCGGGTCTGCTTGACTCCCTTGCCGGGGCTGTGTGCCATTAAGCTTTCGATTTCTCGGTGGGCTACAGTCTGACTCGCGGGGTACATTAACATGTTTCCGCCTCGATACAGTCTTCCACGAGACGGACCACACGATCCTTCGCATCTTGGCATATTCCAGGAGCGTGTCAAGTTGTTTGTGTGTGGGGCTAGGTTTATAGGTATTTGTCGAAGCGGTCGGGAAAGGCCACGGCCATTTGGTTGATGGCTTGTTTCCAGCCGGAAACTCGGGCTCCTTCCATGAGTCTGCCGGCTGTTCTTGAGACTCGTTTGCCTTGCTTTGCTCTCTTTGCGGCTCGTTTGTCTTCAATATTGCAGATCATCAGCCACAGCGTCTTGAGCGCGGATTCATCGTTAGTGAACTGCACCCTGTTGCGGGTGGCTTTACGCAGCTGGTTGTTAAACGACTCAATGGAATTCGTCGTATAGATGACCTTTCTGGCTGCTGGTGGGAACTGCAAAAATGGCACAAACCGGCCCCATGCGTCCTGCCAGACCTTGACCGACTGAGGGTACTTCACACCCAGTTCAGAATCGGAAAATTCCTTCAACGCTGCTTCTGCCGTGGATTCATCAGTAGCCGTATAAACCTTCTTCAACGCGGCTGATACAGCGCGGCGATCCCCGTAGGTGACCTGCCGGTTCGCGGCGCGAATCAGGTGCACGATGCAGGTTTGTACCATGGAATTCGGCCAGGTTGCCTCCAGAAGCCTCTGGTAGGCCTTTCAGCCCGTCACAGCAGACAATAAAGACGTCTTTGACCCCGCGGTTAGATAAGTTGGCGCACACGTGTGCCCAAAAGGAAGCACCTTCTTCTTTGGCAATCCACAATCCCAGGATGTGTTTGATGCCGTCGAGGTCCACGCCGATTGCCATGTACGCGGACTTGTTGACTACCCGGCCGCCGTCGCGGACTTTAATGCGCAACGCATCCAGGAATATCACGGGGTAGAACTCGTCTAAATGGCGGTTTTGCCATACCATGACCTCATCGCCGACGGCATCAGTTACTGCAGAGATTGTTTCATGGGAGATATCTACCCGCATCGCAGTTGCCATATGATGCTGGATATCCCTAATGGTCATGCCGCCGGCATATAAGCTGACAATCATATCGTCGACATCTGTTAGCCGCCTGGAGCCTTTGAGGGGCCATGGTTGGGGTAAACGTCCCGGCCCGGTCTCGTGGAACATCAATGTTTACTGGCCCGTAGTTAGAATCCACGGTTTTCGGGTAGGTGCCGTTGCGGTGATTGTCTGTTCCAGCAGTAGCTTTAGCTGCTCTATCGCCGGGCTCATAGCCTAGGTGGGTATCCATTTCAGCATTCAAGCCTCTGGTGATTGAGGCTTGTAGCATGCCCCGAACTAGGTCATTGGCATCCGTTGTCGACGTGCCTAGCTCATCAATCAGTTTCGCGATTTCAGGGTTAGCAAGCAGCTTCTTTTCAATCGCATCAATCTTGGCCTTATCAGCTTAGATCTCGTCTCGCCATAGTAGTCATTCTGGTTCATCTCCTTATGCGGGTTGGGTTCCCACACACAAACCATCAGACACTCTCTATTCCAGATTTTCCCATCTACTCAAACCGAGCAAATCTGGACACTTCAGCCAGGAAGTCTTCCGGTGGAGCATGCGCTATAACACGTGCCGGCGGCACTCCTGGTGCAATCCTGTGGCTCCTAGTGTCCTTGAAGCCGAGACTTCAGCTACACTGACGATGGCAGCACAGCTAACCCTCAGTGTGTCCACTTTCCGAGGGCAGGCACGAGGATCAAGGCAAACGTCTAAGAACAATAGTCAAATTACCTCACACTTCGTTTTCTTTATTTAGTGGCTATAGCTGGGAAAAGTTGCCGCGCTGAAAGTCTACATTCGGGTTACACTAAGTGCATGGCTGATATTAAAGACGACGACCTTCCTGAGATTGATCTTGCAAAAACCGACGGCTTCGTCGTTGATGGAACGGATGAGGATGATCCGTCGCTGATCATGCCGGATGGCTCTCCGGTGCAGACGTGGCGCGAGAATTACCCTTATGAAGAGCGTATGACCCGCAATGAATACGAGTCCATTAAGCGCGCACTGCAAATTGAGCTATTGAAGTGGCAGAACTGGACCAAGGAAACTGGCCAGCGCCACATCATTTTATTTGAGGGCCGCGATGCTGCCGGTAAGGGCGGAACCATCAAGCGCTTTAATGAGCACTTGAACCCGCGTGGTGCGCGCACTGTCGCGTTGGAAAAGCCATCCCCACGTGAGTCCACCTCTTGGTATTTCCAGCGTTATATCGAGCATTTCCCGGCTGCAGGCGAAATCGTCTTCTTTGACCGTTCGTGGTACAACCGCTCTGGCGTTGAGCGGGTGATGGGCTTTTGTACCGAGTCCCAGCACGCGGAGTTCCTGCGCGAGGTGCCCATGCTAGAAAATATGATCCTAGGATCGGGTATTTCGCTGACCAAGCTGTGGTTCTCTGTTACCCGGAAGGAACAGCGCACTCGCTTTGCTATCCGCCAGATCGACCCGGTGCGCCAGTGGAAACTTTCGCCAATGGACCTGGCTTCTCTGGATAAGTGGGATGACTACACCCGCGCGAAGGAAGAGCAGTTCCGTTATACGGATACTGAGGAATCACCGTGGATTACCATCAAGTCCAATGACAAGAAGCGAGCTCGCGTTAACGCGATGCGGTATGTCTTGTCCAAGTTTGAATACACCAACAAAGATTATGACGTGGTGGGTGAGCCTGACGGGAACATTGTCAAGCGCGGCCGCGACCAGATTGGTGATTAGTAGCGTTAATCTCAAGCGCCGTTGAGCGGGAAGATCGAGGAGATCGGTCTCCCCGCTTTGCTATGTCTAAGGCCTCTGAGGTGGCTCAACCATCTTTATGGCGGCAGCGTGAGGGTGGCTGATAGCTCTCACAGCTATTTCCTAAACAGTTGGCAGCCATAAATAAAAAATACTTGAATTACGTTCCTCAGCAAACTATTATCAAGGTGACCTAAAAGTCATCCTATCTATATGCGTGACACAAACCACTGTAAGGAGTACGTACATGATAAGGAAGAAACTGTGCGTTCTGGCTACCGCAACCGCTGTATCCATGGCACCCATCGCAGTATCGGGAACTCTCACCGCTACCGCCTTTGCAGGCGGCGGCCAGCCCGTAGCAGAGGCGGCGGCAGATAAGACCGACGTACTCGGTCGCTCCACCGTTTCTGATAAGCAGATCGCCGATGAAGACGGCTACTTCGATAGCCACGACGGCGAGGGCGTGAAGATTTACTACCGCAAGCAGCTGGTAGAAAACCCACGTGGCAATGTTGTTTTGGCACACGGCGTTTCTGAGCACTCTGGCCGCTATGACTACGTGGCCAAGCGCCTGTTGGACGCTGGCTTCAACGTTTACCGCCTGGACCACCGTGGACACGGTAAGTCTGCCTCCGGCAGCACGCCGCTGGGACACATCGATAACTTCCAGTACATCCTCAATGACTTCGACCGCGTCGTCGACATGGCCAAGGGTGAGCACCCCGATGTAAAGACTTTCCTTCTGGGCCACTCCATGGGCGCGCTGACCGTCCAGGCATACGGCATTCGTGAGCCTGGCAAGGTGGACGGCATCATCACCAATGGTGGTGGTGCACCGTTGAACCTGTCCGGTAAGAAGGCAACGGGCGAGACCATCACGCCGGACGAGATCTCTGAGGTGCAAAAGCAGCTCGACCCCACCCTGTTCGAGCGCCTGCCGTTGGCGGATATCACCAGCTTCAACGCTAACTACGTGCAGAACCTGATTCCCCACCGCACCTACATTGGTGCGCAGTCGCCGGAGTTCACCAAGAAGATCATGCTGTCCAACCCGTTCACGGAGGGCATTTCCACCAGCCAGGCCGTGAAGGATGAGTACGCTACGAGCCCGCTCATCGCGCAAAAGACCAGCGCTGGTACCGCGCTGCAGCTGGGTGCTATTGCTACCTACGATGCTGTGAACGCGGACCTGTTTAGCGCGCCGACGCTTATCATGCACGGGACCAAGGACGGCATCGTTCCGCCGTACTTCTCCCAGGACTGGTACAACTCCATTACCTCTGATGACGTGGAATACGTCAACTGGGAGGGCCAGAAGCACGAGGTCTTCAACGAGCCAGCCGCTGACCAAGCGCTCGACAAGGTGGTGGACTGGCTGGGCCGCCACGTGTAGAAGATAGCGTGTCTCGGGTTCAATAGGCCCGGCACACAATGACCTGCTTTCCCTGCCGTTGGGTTGGTACTTAGGCTTTAGCGGCCTGGGGAAGGTGGGTCATTTATGATTTGTTTGAATTATTTAGACCTGCGTAGAAGGTGTCCAACTCGGTGAGAATTGCTGTTGTGGGCAGGTTTTCCGTGAGGTAAGAGGCTAAATCACGGTCCAACATCGCTGCTACATCGTGGCAGGCCTCGTGGCATTCTCTAGGCCGTAATCGAGTATCTGTGCCCGTGACAGGGATGCCGCGAAGGACTACAGACTCGTGATGCGCAACCCTATTTCTAATTTTCTTTATCTCGAGGATTTTGGAATGAACCCACTTACGGGTCAGACCGTGAGTGGAATATTCTGGATCTTTCTTCCGAGCTACTGAATTCGCACCTGGGAAGACAGAAATTAAAGCTTGCCGGGACCAAATTCTGTCGTGATCAGCATTGTTAAAAGGGGCTGGTAAGCCCGTGGAGCCTCCTTTATCGAGGATATTTGTCCAAGTTCTAAACATGGAAGCAGCAATGACCCTTCCTCCCAGCCTTCTGCTTCGTTCGGTATTCTTGGTGAAGTCTTTTGGCAGGCTATTCCATGCTTCTGTGATATTGTCTCGAACCCGTTTATCGAACCCCATCTCGAGCTTGCAATAGCAATCATCTCCGTATTCGGTGCTGAGATATCCAGAAACTGAGTTACGTAATGCTACTTCGATGAAGGCTATCTCGTGAAAAAGGGAAGCACTAAGGTGGCGATCGAGTTCGTAAAGCTCAAAAGCCTTATCCGTGGATCCACCAGTTTTTGTTAAGTAGGGCTCCAACCTGTTTTCTGATAACCACTCTTTTTTAATCCGTTTACTACTTATGGCTACCAACTTAAGGGCTCTTTAAAAATATTTTTGATTGAGGCGGCACGTCCGATTATACTCGGTATAGTATTCCCCTTCTCGTGGTGGTCAACCGTTCAGCGGCTTGGCTGAGGAGGGGTCTTTTGCTTACAGAACCCCGGCTTTAGATTGACTTTGTGGTGGTCGGTCTAAAGCCGGGGTTTGGTGTTTGCGTAGGTTATCCCCACGGCTCGATGGGGTTGCCCTGCCAGGTGGCATTGGCGGGGACGCGGTCACCGCGCATGACCAGCGAACCGGGGCCGACGGTGCTGGATTCACCAATGAGCGAGGCGGGCAGCGCCACCGAGTGGGAGGCGAGCGTGGAGCCGGCCTCGATGGTGACGGTATCCAGGCTCATCACGCGATCCTGGAATAGGTGGGTTTGCACCACGGTACCGGGGCCCACGGAGGCACCGGCGCCGACGTGGCAGAGATCGGTTTCTGGGAACCAGTAGGAATCGATCCAGGCGCCCTTGCCGATGTCCACACCCAGCCCCCGCAGGCCCAGGTTGATCTCTCCTGTGCCGTAGGTGTGCTGGAAGAACCACGGGGCGGCGACGACCTCCACGAAGGTATCTTGTAGCTCATTGAGCCACACGAATACGCTCCACAGCGGGTGGTCGGCCGCGCTATGCCTGCCCACGCAGATCCACTTCACGGCGATGGTCACGGCCATGGCGATGGCGCCCATCGCCATGAGCACGAGGCCGGAAAGGGCCCAGGTGGTGAGGAAGCCGACATCGGCAAGCAGGTAATACAGCGTCCCCAGGGTGGCGGCGAGCAGCATGGCCGAGAACATCGGCGCGAGCAGGCGCATGGTTTCCACGATGCCGCGGGCGGCCTTGAGCTTGAACCCCGGGTTATAGGTCAGGGCCTCGGCGGACTCAGCGGGGGCATCTATCTGCGCGGTAACGCGCCGCATGCGCTCTGGCGGGGACCCCCACCAGTTGGCGCCGGACTTGGTCTTCTTCGGCGTGGAGGACAGCACCGCGACCAGCGAGTTCTTGGAAAGCTTGCGCCCAGGTGCGGTAATTCCGGAGTTGCCCACGAAGGAGCGCTTGCCCACCTTGGCCTCGCCGGAGTGAATCCAGCCGCCGCCGAGCTCATAGCCGCCGATCATGGTGTCATCGGCAAGGAACGCGCCGTCTTTGACATCCGTGAGCGCGGGGATCATCACGGCGGTGGAAATCTCCACGTCCTTGCCAATGCGCGCGCCCAAAGCGCGCAGCCATCGCGGGGTCAGCTGCGAGGCGTAGAGCGGGAAGAGCTGCGTACGGGCCTCATCCATGAGGCGCTCGATGGCCCACAGGCGCCAGCCGGCGGCAGAGCGCACCGGATTCACTCCGGGTGAGATGCCGATGGACAGGATGCGCACGCCCAGCCAGGTCTGCAGCATGTAGGTGGCAAAGGCTGCAAGCGCCGCAAGGGGAGCGAAAAGCACCGCGCCGATGAAGCGGTTGCCGGAGGTGGAATGCACCAGTGCTAAATCCACGATGGCGCCTATAAGCAGCGCGATGAGCGGCTGCGCGGCCAGGAAGAGAGAGGTCGCACCGTAAATGGCCACCCACCAGGGGCGGCGCTTCGGCGGCTTGGAGGGGAAGCGGTGCTTGGAGCGGCCCACCTTCTTGGCGGGTGAGCCGGACCAGCGCTGGCCGTCCTTGATTTTCTTGCGGCCGGTGACGGTGGAACCCGCCTCCACGTGGGCGTACTTGCCCACCACGGTGCCAGGCAGCAGGGTAGAGCGCGCGCCCACGCGGGCGCCTTCCTTGATGTCGATGGCGCCGACGTGGAGGACGTCGCCGTCGAGCCAGTAGCCGGTGAGATCGACCTCCGGTTCCACCGCGGCGTGCTTGCCCAGGGTGAGCAGGCCCGTCACCGGTGGCAGCGAGTGCAGGTCTACGCCGCGCTTCATCTTTACGCCCAGGGCCCGGGCGTAGTTATTGACCCAGGTGGCACCGGCAATAGAGCGCGATCCGGAGGCATCGGCCCACCGTTCCGCGGCCCAGATGCGCAGGTGGGTCGAACCACCGCGCGGATAATCGCCGGGCGTAATGCCGGCGGTAATCAGGCGTGCGCCAAAGCCACCGATGGGAATGCGCCCCAGCGGCGTGGCAAAGATGAGCACCAGCGCAATGACCAGCCACCACGGGAAGGACTGCGCCCACTCCACGCCCAAGGCAGAGGCCACGGTCGAGCCCAGCATGAGCCAGCCCAGCCAGGTAGTCGCCGCCAGCGTCATGGCGGGGATCTGTAGCAGAGTTTGGGCCACGCGGGTCTTCGCGCCCACGGGGGTGACCTCGCGCAGCGGTGCTTGTTGCTCCGCCTTTGGGCGCGGTTCGGCGCCGGCGATGAGCTCTGCCAGCGAACCTAGCCGCGGGTGGTCATAGAGATCGCGCACGGCCACGGTGGGGTAGCGATCGCGGATGTGGCCCACCAGCGTTGCAGCGGCAAGTGAGGTGCCGCCGAGGTCAAAGAAATCGGCGTTCTCATCCTCCACGGATACACCGAGGGTCTCGACCCAGAGCTCGGCCAGCCACTTCTCGGTTTCTGTCAGCGTGGTCGATTCCACGCCGACGCCAGGCAGCGGCCACGGCAGCGCCTTCTTATCCACCTTGCCGGAGGTGCGCACCGGAAGCTCATCCATCACGCAGATGCGCGGGACCAGCGCCGCGGGCATGGTTTCCGCCAGGCGTTCGTGGGCCACGCCGTGGTTAAATCCGCGCGCCTCATCCTCCAGCGAGACGTACCCCACCAGCACGGATTCACCGCCGGGGGTCTTTTGCACGGCCACGGCGGAGTTGTAGACGTTATCCAGCGCGGCGACATTTGCGTCGACCTCACCCAGCTCAATGCGGCGCCCGCCAATCTTTACCTGGTCATCCACGCGGCCTACAAAGTACAGGCCGTCTTCTTCCAGGCGCACGTGGTCGCCGGTGCGGTAGGCGCGCTGCCAGCCCATGGATTCGAGCGGCGCGTACTTCTCCGCATCCTTCTGTGGGTCCAAGTAGCTGGCCAGACCCACGCCACCGATGACCAATTCGCCGGTCTCGCCCAGGCCAACGGGTTGGCCCTGCTTATCGATGACCACCAAATCCCACCCATTCAGCGGCAAACCGATCGAAACCGCGCGCCCCGGAATCATCCGTTGCGCGCAGGCGACGACCGTGGCCTCCGTAGGGCCGTAGGTATTCCACATCTCGCGGTCCTCGGTGGCCAGGCGGTCCACCAACTCCTGGGAGCAGGCCTCGCCGCCGACGATGAGCAGGCGGATATTATCCAGCGCCTCCGCAGGCCACAGGCCCGCCAGGGTAGGGACCGTGGAGACGACGGTGATATCGCGGCGAATCAGCCATGGACCAAGGTCCATACCGGAGCGCACCAAGGAACGCGGAGCCGGGACCAAGCAGCCGCCGTGGCCCCAGGCCAGCCACATTTCTTCGCAGGATGCGTCGAAGGCAACGGAAAGCCCAGCCAGCACGCGGTCTTCCGGGCCAAGCGGGCCGTGGGGATGATCGATGAGGAAGAGGCTGGCCTCCGCGTCCACGAAGGCGGCCGCGGAGCGGTGGCTTACGGCCACGCCCTTCGGCTTGCCCGTGGAACCGGAGGTAAAGATGATCCACGCGGTATCTTCTGGCCGCGGGGCCTCGACGCCCTCTGCCGCGTGGCGCGGGGTTTCGCGCAGGAAGCGGAAGCCGTCATCGCTAAACAGGCCATCAATATCGGCCTCACCAAAGACCATCTCCGCGCGCTCATCCGGATCGTCCGCGTCCACCGGCACGTAGGCCGCACCGGCGGCCAGGGTGGACAGGATGGCGAGGTAAAGATCCCGCTTGCCGGAGGTCATCCGGATGCCGATGCGATCGCCCCGGCGCACGCCATTGACGTGCAGCTCTGCGGCCCACAGTTGGACCTCGTGGACGAGTTCGGCGTAGGTGATGATCTCGCCATCGTCAAGCGCGGCGGCTTCCGGATGGATCTCAGCCGTGGTGGTAATAATGTCCCACAACGTGCGCGGGCGCGGGGCCAAATCGCGCAAGAGAAACTGTTGCGGGACGCTGGGAAGATCTAAATTAGGACTACTACACTCTTCGGGTTCGTCCATCCTTATGCCTCGTCCTCGTCCGCGGCGATGATGGCCTTGGCCAGCTTGCGCAGGTGCTTGAGCTGCTTATTGGTGGATACGTCGAGCGCGTCATCCTCGGCATTGGCGACGAGCTCCGCCAAGTCCTTGTAGGTCTTGGTGCCCTTCTTGGTGCAGGCCACGATTTGGCGGCGGCGGTCCTTGGGGTCGCGCTCGCGCTTGGCCCAGCCGCGCTCCTCGAGGGCATCAATAAGCCGCACCATGTCGGAGGCGTCGATGGCCAAGGTATCAGACAGGAAGGACTGGGAGGCGGCATCCGCCTCCACGAGGCAGGTGAGCACCCAGAACTCGCGGATGGTGGTCTGCTTGGTCTGCAGAGCTACCTCGACGCCATCGCGGGTGCGACGGCGCAGGCGCTCTAGCTGGAAGGATGGGGATTCGAGCAGGGAGGTTGGTATGCCAGAATTATTAGTGGAAGCCATACCATCATCATAATCTCAAAAGATGGGTAAAGGCCAATTAATCGCGGACGACGGGCAGGCCATCCGCCTCCCACTGGTTGGTGCCGCCCTCGACGTTAATAACATCCCAGCCCAGGGAGTTCTCCAAATATTGGCACACCTGCGCGCTGCGCCCGCCTAGGTGGCAAATCACATAAATATCGCGGTCCGGGTCGATTTCCTGGATGCGACCCGTTATCTCACTCATCGGAATATGGGTCGCACCCTGCGCGTGCACGGTGGCCCATTCGTCGTTTTCGCGCACATCGATAAGCTGCGCGCCTGCTGGAACTTCGGTGGGTTGTACGTTTTTCATACCCCGCAGTCTACGTGCCGCGCGCTAGCCGCCGTAGGTGGCCGCGGACAGGTACTGCAAAATCGCCTTTACGCGGCGGTTATCCTCGCTGGGGTCCAGGCGCAGCTTGGTAAAGATATTGGAGACGTGCTTGGCCACCGCAGCATTCGAGAGCACCAGCTCGGCGGCGATGTCCTTATTGGATTTCCCGCGTGACATCAGCTCCAGGACCTCGCGCTCGCGCGGGCTGAGCTCGCCCAACCCGCTGCGCCCGGAGCGCATGAGTGCCTGCGCCACCGTCGGATCGATGACCGTGCCGCCCTGGGCCACCACTTCCAGGCTGGCCAGGAAATCGCGCACCTCAGAGACGCGATCCTTGAGCAGGTACCCGGTGCCCGCATCCGGGGAATCAAAAAGTGCTACCGCATACGCCGGTGCCACGTACTGCGATAACACCATCACCGGCAGGCCCGGATAAGCGCGGCGCAGTGCCACCGCCGCCTTCAGTCCATCATCGCCCATCTCCGGCGGCATGCGCACATCCGTAATCACCACATCCGGCAACTGGGCACTCAGCTTGCCGATGACTCCCTCCAGCTCCACCGCCGTCCCCGCCCTGCCCACAATCTCGTGGCCGCGGCGCTCCAAGAGCCCGGCAAGGCCCTCGCGCAGGATCGCGGAGTCATCCGCAATCACAATCCTCAATCCACTCATGCTGATACTCCCGTCTGCCCGCGCTCCAAAAGGAGCGGAATCGTGCACCTTACCCGCGTCGGACCTCCCTCCGGCGAGGACAGCGACATCTCCCCGCCAAAAGCCGCCAGCCGCTCGGACATGCCGGCAAGCCCGCGCCCCGGCTCCATCCGCGCCCCTCCCGGGCCCTCATCCACCACCGAAATACGCAGGGCCGCATCCGAGGTGATGAGCACCGAGACCGGCGCGCTCGGTGCATGTTTCGCGGCATTGGTCAGCGCCTCGGTGCCGAAGAAATAACCGCAGGCCAGCACGCTGGCGGAAAGCCGCGGCAACGGGTGTGGGGCGTAGACGCTGACGTGGGGCCGTGGGCGGAGGCGGCATCGGCAAGCGCGGCCACCAAACCGTGATCCTGGAGGACCTGCGGGTGAATCCCGTGCACCGTCGCGCGCAGCGAACGCAGGCCGCGATCCACGTCCTGCTTCGCGGCGGTGAGCAGCTCGGCCTCGGCGCCGGTGGCATCCAGCAGGGCTTCACCGAGCTTCATGCTTGCCGCCACCAAATATTGCTGCGCGCCATCGTGCAGGTCCCGCTCGATGCGGGCGCGCTCTACCTCGTAGGCATCCGCAATCGCGCGGCGCGAAGCCGTCAGCTCCGCGATGACCCGCGCCTGCCGCTCCTCATTGCTGGTGGCCTGCTTCTTGCTGAAAAACACGCCCCCAAGCCTAATCGCGCGCCCCGGGCAGGGGTGAAGCTAGCACTACCCGGAAAGTATCCTTAGCGCTGTAGGAATAGCGCGCCCGGCACGGTGAAATGAACAGCATGACACAGACACTTTCCCTCCACGACATCACGAAGGATTTTGGCGGCGGCCCCGTGCTAGCCGGCATTACCCTGGACATCACCCCAGGCGAGCTCGTCGCGATCATGGGGCCCTCCGGCTCCGGCAAATCCACGCTGCTGCACTGCATGTCCGGCGTGCTCACGCCCACCGACGGCACCGTGCGCTTCGGCGACGCGGACATCTCCACGCTTTCCGATGCCGCCCGCTCCCGCACCCGCCTCCGCCACTTCGGCTTCGTCTTCCAAGACGGCCAGCTTTTGCCGGAACTGACCAACCTGGACAATGTGGCGCTGCCCGCGATGCTCAACGGCATGGGCCGGCGCGCGGCCCGTTCGAAGGCGCTGTCACTGCTCGACCAGCTGGGGCTCGGCGATCTCGCGGAGCGCCGCCCCGCCCAAGTCTCCGGCGGCCAAGCCCAGCGCGTGACCATCGCCCGCTCCCTCGTGGCCAACCCCGGCGTCGTCTTTGCCGATGAGCCCACCGGCGCCCTCGACCAAGCCACCGGCCACGAGGTCATGCAGATGCTGACCACCACCGTGCGCCAATCCGGCGCCAGCCTGGTCATGGTCACCCATGACCCCAAGGTGGCGGACTGGATGCAGCGCCGCGTGGAAATCCGCGACGGCATCATCCACGATGACCGCCGCCTGGGGGTGCAGCCATGAATACCGCGACCCTAGTCCTCAGCCTCCAACGCGAATCCGTCCGCGCCCGCTCCGGTGCGGGCATTGTCAGCGTGCTGGCCATCGTGAGCCTGACGCTGGGTTCTGCCATCGCCTTTCTCGTCGCCGGCGGCACCTGGATGTTCTGGCAGCGCGTTCATCACCCAGAAGACGCCGTGCCCGCCCTGCGCGCCGCCGCCGGCGAAAACCCGGAAAACTACTTCATGCCCTGGTTCGTCCTCGCGCTCATGGCCTGCGCCTTCATCGTTCCCGCACTCTTCAACCTGACCGCGCAGGCCGCCGTCCTCGGCGCCTCCGGCCGGGAACAGCGCCTGTCCACCCTCCGCCTTTTGGGCCTAAGCTCCCACCAGGTCGAGCGCATGGCCGCCGTCGAGACCGGCATCCAAGCGCTTATCGGTATAGTGCTGGGCTGGCTCATCAGCGTGCTCATCGCCCCCGTCTTCACGCACGTGAAATTCCAGGACCGCCCCGTCGCCTTCGAGGAAATCATCCTGCCCTGGTGGGGATACCTCGCGGTGGCCGCAGTCCTTTTCCTCCTCGCCCTCGCCGCGGCCCTTGCTGGCATGTGGCGCGTGCGCGTTAGCCCCCTCGGCGTGGCTAAACGCCAGATGCCCGCCGCTTTCCGATGGTGGCGCCTCATCGCCTTCCTCCTCATCGTCACCGTCGGCGGTGTCCTGCTCAAAGGCCAATCTGGTACCCCCGAAATCTCCATGGCTGTCCCGCTCTTCGCCGTGATCATGAGCATCAACCTGGTCGCGCCCTACCTCCTGCAAATCGGTGCGCGCCTTTTGGCTTTGCTCCCCGGCACCGCACACCTCGTGGCCTGCCAACGCGTCAACGCCAACGCCCGCCGCGCCTGGCGGCAAAGCGCGGCCATCGGCTTTTTCGGCTTCCTCGCCGGCTTCCTGATGGGCTCGCCCAATGGCACCGATGCGCTTGCCACCGCGATGAAAGAAGAACAAGAAACGGGCATCGTGTTCCGAGACGTCTCCACCGGGGTCGTCCTGACCTTGCTCTTCGGCTTCGCGCTGACCAGCATGTCCATCTTCCTCGGCCAAGTATCATCAGCCTTCGAGGACAAGGCACTTATCCGCTCCCTCGACCTGATGGGCGTGCCGCGCCGCTTCCAATTCCGCACGAACACCCTCGCCGTGATGGGCCCCATCGTCGCGCTCAGTATCTTCGGTTTCCTCTTCGGTGCCGGCATCGCCGGCATAATGTTCTTGAGCATCGTCTGGGGGGAAGGCGTCGACCTCGCCGGGAGGCTCCTCATTTCCTTCAGCTTCCTCGCCGTGGGCTGGGCGGTGACCTTCCTCGCCATCGCGCTCGTCGAGCCCCTGCGCGGCCACGTTCTCCGCAGCGGCCGCCGCAAGGAATAGCCGGTTTCCGGCGGCTGCGCTCACCCTGGGCCCGGCCTTGGTCCTAGCGCCGCGCGCCTTCATGCCTCCACAAGCGGTGCCACTGCCACGGCGGCCGCGCAAAGGGCCGCTTATTCTTTGCCGTGGCCATTACTTGCTGCACCACGAAATCCAGGTAGTGGTCAATCGTCGTCGCGGTGAAGTGGAGGGGCTTCCAGCCGCGATGGACGGCATCGTTAAGCTTGTGCCTGTCCAACTCAAACTGGCGGCGATTTTCGCCCCGGTGGTAGGCGTAGCCATCAACCTCGATGGCAATCTTGTGCTCCTTAATCACCAGATCCCAGTGGTAGGGGCCTATTTTTATATTGTTCTGCACCGTGAAATGTGGCGCGAGGGCGCGCGTTAACTGGCGCTCCGGCACGCTATCCGTGCCGATGATCGCCCTGTCCAACGCACGCTTTACCGGCCGCGGAAACCGCTGGTAGTCCAGCTTATTCAGCTCCAGGCGGCTGACCCCGTCCTTGCCGGAATAAAAGTCCTCGAGGAAGGCGACCGCATCATCCTCCGGCATAGCCTCGACGGCCTGTAGCGGATTGCACACGGTGACGCCGTCCCAGGTCAACGCGCCCTTCGGTCGGGCGCGGCGCGAAGTGAAGTACTTACTCGACGGCAGCGATGAGCTGCGCAGGAACTCCAGCGGAAAGCGCAGCGGCTTCTCGACGTGCTTGAGCGCGGCCGAGTAGCCGTCGAGCGCGCAATCCGGCCACTCCTCGCTCATGATGCGCGCGAGTTGGTTCGGCGTCGGTTCCTCTGACAGGCAGAAGCCGTTCGCAATCCGGACGGCGCCGTGGCGTACCGCCTGTTGAGCGGCACTTTTCCCCCGAAAAATTTCCATTCGTATCCCTCGAGCCCCGAAGCGAAGGTTGTGTGGCGCGGTTGAGCGCTTTGTTGGTGTGTTTTGCAGCGGGCTGCTGGTGTTTGATGCGTTTTAACAAATAGCCGCCTCAAACCCCGCGGTTTCCGTGGCCTATTTGTTAAAACGCATCAGCTGGGCCCCAAAACGGGCTACCTGGCCTTAAAACGCCAAGCTCGGCCCCACAAACGCGGGGGCCGAACCCTAAAGCGGCAGCCCCCGAGCCCCCCGCAAGCCCCGCGGCCTACTTCAGGCGAGCCTTGGCCTCTTCCAGAATCTTCTCGGCCTCGGCCTTGTCGCCCCAGCCGGAGCCGGAAACTTCCTTGTTGGGCTCGAGGTCCTTGTAGTGCACGAAGAAGTGCTCGATTTCGTCCTTGATGTGCTGTTCCACATCGTCGATGTCCTGGTAGCGCTCCCAGCGCGGGTCATCGATGACGGCGAGCAGCTTGTCGTCGCCGCCGGCCTCATCGGTCATCTTGAACACGCCGACGATGCGGGCCTCAACGATGACACCGGGGAAAACGGGCTCGGGGAGGATGACGAGGGCGTCGAGGGGATCGCCGTCTTCGCCAAGCGTGTGGTCGATGAAGCCGTAGTCGGCGGGGTAGGCCATTGGGGTGAACAAGTAGCGGTCTAGGTAGACCTTGCCGGACTCGTGGTCCACCTCGTACTTATTGCGGGAGCCCTTTGGGATTTCAATGGTTACTTCAACGCTCACAGTGGTGTCCTCCATGTGGGATTGGGTATTAATTACTGTCAATAGTCTAGCGCGTCGCCCATCCGCGCTAGGGTTAGTGGCGATGAAAGCTAAGAAGGTTTGGTGGTCAGTAACCGCGCTGGTGGTCACGGCGGCGGTCGGGGGTACGGCTGCGCTGGGGGTTAGCATCCAGCGCGAGTACGGCGATCTTTCGCATGGCGAGGCCGAAACGGTGCAGGCCCCGGAAAATCCCCTGCAGCCGGCTAAGGCGCAGGACGTGGACTTTGCGGCGCTCAGCGCAAAGCTCGATGAGCTGGGCAAGAGCGAGGATTTGGCTACCTTTGGCGGGCAGGTAATCGATAGTGAGACCGGCACGGTGGTCTGGGAGAGTGATGAGGATAAGGCGCTGACCCCGGCTTCGTCGACGAAGGTGCTGACCACCGCCGCGGCAACGCTGGCCCTGGATGAGTCGAAGCGGATTACTACCAAGGTCTACCGCGGCAAGGACCCGAACAATGTGGTGATCAAGGCGGCTGGCGATGTCTGGATGACCAACGAGCAGCTCGATGACCTGGCGGATCAGATTAAAAAGACCGGCACCCAGGTGGCGGGCGTGTACATCGATACCTCCGCGTGGGCGGGCGAGCCGCAGGCGCCGGGCTGGGATCCGGAAAACGTCGACGAGGGTTTCGTCGCGCCCATGGAGCCGGCCATGTTGTACGGCGGGCGCATGGGCGCTACGGAGGGCGATGTGCCGCGCAGCCACACCCCGGCCCTCGATGTTGCGGGCGAGCTGGCCAAACGCCTGGGCACGGATAAATTCGCCCCCGGCACGGTGACGGAAGGCACAGAGCAGCTGGCCAGCGTTGAGTCGGATCCCCTAGGCGAGCGCGCGCTGGAGATGGTGCGGCATTCCGATAACGTCATGGCGGAGGCTATTGCCCGCGAGCTTGCCGATGCCCGCGGCAAAAACCCCAGCTTCCAAGCAGGTACCCAAGCCACGCTGGACGTGCTGCGCGAGCACGGGTTCGATGTCAGCGGCGTGGATATCAAGGACAACTCGGGCCTTTCTGTAGATAACCGGTTGAGCGCGAGCGTGCTGGCGGAGATTGTTAACGGCGCGGTCGAGGATCCGCAGCTGCGCCCCTTGGCGGCGTATCTGCCGGTCGCAGGAGGAGACGGAACGCTGCACGAGCGCTACGGGGAGTCAGCGGCGCGCGGATTTGTCCGCGCGAAGACCGGCACGTTGACGGGGGTATCCGCGCTGGCGGGCACCGCGCAGGGCCAATCCGGGCGCGTGTATTCCTTTGCGTTCTTGGTCAATGATGGCGAGATTATGGCGGCGCGTGCGGCCCAAGATGACCTTGCCGCGGCGCTGCACGAGTTCTAAATGAGTCCACAGCCTGGAGTAACGCCGTTTTGGCCGCGGGTCTCGCCGCACTTTTTGAGCTGCCGGCGAGCGGTCCGCGCGGCGAAGATGGGCCACGCCGTGGCGGTGGGGCTATCCGGCGGCGCGGATTCTTTAGCGCTGTGCGCGGCGATGATCGCGGAGGGCCACGACGTAATCGCATTATGCGTGGATCACGGCTTGCAAGACGGTTCGCGTGAGCAGGCAGAGAAGGCCGCTCGGCAAGCAGAGAGTTTGGGTGCGCGGGCACGAGTGATCGCAGTGCAAGTGCCGGACAAAGGGGGGAATTCGCTGGAAGCGGTGGCTCGGCAAGAGCGCTACCGAGCGATGTCCGCGGCCGCACGCGGGGGAGAAGGGCCGCTGGAGATTGCCGTGGCGCATACGGCCGATGACCAGGCGGAAACGCTCCTTCTTGGCGCTCTGCGCGGGCGGGTGGCCGGCATGCCGGAGCGGGCAATAGTGGAAGGCGCGCGCGTGGTGCGGCCATTCCTTCAAGTGCGCCGTGCCGATACGGAGGGTGCGTGCGCGGAGCTGGGGCTGGACGTGTGGCAGGACCCGCAGAACGCGGATACGGATTTTCGGCGGGTAGCGCTGCGCCGGGAGATCATCCCAGAGTTGTCGCGGGTTATCGGCGGTGATGCGGTACCGGCGTTGGCGCAGGCGGCGATGGATACCGCGCGCGATGAAGAATACCTCGCCACGCCGGCCACCGCGGACTGTGCGGAATTGGCCGCGCTGCCGGAGCCGCGGCGCCGACGCGCTATTGCAGCCTGGCTCATCGAGCGGGGAGTGAAGGTGACGAGGGAGGGGATCGGGGGCATCGGCAAGCTGTGTACCAACTGGCACGGACAAGGGCCGGTGGCTGTGAGTTCGGCGCGGCAGGCGGGGCAGAGGTTGGAAGTAGCACGTATAGGTGGCAAACTGGCACTATTGTCTGGTCATTAAAGGAGCGCACACGTGCACGACAAGAAAGACTTCGCCGTCCCCGCAAACCGCTACGGAGACGATGTAGAAGCAATCCTCATCACGGAAGAGGAAATCAAAGACCGCGTCCAGCAGCTGGCGGATGCGGTGTCTGAGAAATATGCCGACGCTGAGCAAGACCTGCTTTTGGTCTGCGTATTAAAGGGTGCGGCCTTTTTCCTGACGGACTTCGCGCGCAAGCTATCCATCCCCTCGGAGCTGGAGTTTATGGCCGTCTCCTCGTACGGCGCCTCCACGTCTTCTTCTGGGGTGGTGCGCATCTTGAAGGACTTGGACCGCGATATTGCCGGGCGCGATGTGGTCATTGTGGAGGACATCATCGACTCGGGCCTGACGCTATCCTGGCTCATTCGCAACCTGCGGGGGCGCAACCCGAAGTCGCTCAATGTGGTGACCTTGTTGCGCAAGCCGGAAGTGGTAAAGGCGCAGATCGATCTGCTCGATGTGGGCTTTGATATCCCCAATGAGTTCGTCATTGGCTATGGCCTTGACTACGCGGAACGCTACCGCGACCTGCCCTTTGTGGGCACCCTTCACCCTGATGTCTATACCACCAACTAAAATCGCGCAGTAATGAAAAACAATAAACTCCTTCGCTACGGCGGCATTGCGGCGCTGATCCTCGTAGCGCTGTATGCCTTTACGTTCTTTAGCAACGAGACCCGCGGATACGTGGACGCGGATACCTCCGTGGCCCTAAAACAGCTGCAGGATAAAAACGTTGACGAAGTAGAAATTGATGACCGCGAGCAGCGCCTGCGCATCAAGCTCAAGGACGAAATCACGGTAGAAGAGCGCGAGGGCGTTGAAGAGATCGTGTCTCAGTACCCCGCACGCGCCTCCGAGCAGGTCTTTGATGCGGTCAAGGATTCGGGTGCGGAGAAGTATCAGACCAACGTCACCCAGGATTCCTTCTTGGGCTCCATGCTCAGCTTCCTGCTGCCGATGGTCATCCTCTTCGGCCTGCTGTTCTGGCTCATGTCCCGCATGCAGCAGGGCGCCGGTGGCATGTTCGGCATCGGCGGCTCCAAGGCCAAGGAGCTGACCAAGGATATGCCGACCAATACCTTCGAGGACGTTGCCGGCGCGGATGAGGCCGTGGATGAGCTGCAGGAAATCAAGGACTTCCTGGAAGATCCGACCCGCTACCACGACTTGGGCGCGAAGATTCCGCGCGGCGTGCTGCTTTATGGCCCTCCGGGCACCGGTAAGACGCTGTTGGCCCGCGCCGTTGCGGGAGAGGCCGGTGTGCCGTTTTATTCCATCTCCGGTTCGGACTTTGTGGAGATGTTCGTCGGTGTCGGTGCCTCCCGCGTGCGCGACCTGTTCAAGCAGGCCAAGGAGCACAGCCCGTGCATCATCTTCGTGGACGAGATCGACGCCGTGGGCCGCCAGCGCGGATCCGGTACCGGCGGCGGACACGATGAGCGCGAGCAGACCCTGAACCAGTTGCTGGTTGAGATGGACGGCTTTGGCGACCGCGAGGGCGTTATCCTCATCGCGGCCACCAACCGCCCCGATATTTTGGACCCGGCGTTGCTGCGCCCGGGCCGGTTCGACCGCCAGATTCCGGTCACCAACCCGGACCTGGCCGGCCGCGAGCAGATCCTGCGCGTGCACGCCAAGGACAAGCCCTTGGCAGAAGAGGTCGATGTGGCGCAGCTGGCCAAGCGCACCGCCGGCATGTCCGGTGCGGACCTTGCCAATGTGCTTAACGAGGCCGCGCTTCTCACCGCCCGCATCGGCGGCAACGTCATTACCTATGACGCGCTGGAAGAGGCCACCGACCGCGTGGTGGGCGGGCCACGGCGCCAGGGCAAGATCATCTCCGAGCACGAGAAGAAGGTCACCGCGTACCACGAGGGCGGCCACACCCTGTCCGCGTGGGCGCTCAAGGACATCGAGCGCGTGTACAAGGTCACCATCCTGGCCCGCGGCCGCACCGGTGGCCACGCCATGACCTCGCAGGAAGACGACAAGGGCATGTACACCCGCGACGAGCTGTTTTCCCGCTTGGTCTTTGCCATGGGCGGCCGCGCCGCCGAGGAATTGGTCTTCGGTGCTCCCACCACCGGCGCGTCCTCCGATATCGAGAACGCCACCAAGATCGCCCGCGCGATGCTGACGGAATACGGCTTTTCGCCCGACCTGGGCACCGTTAAGTACGGCCAGGAGCAGGGCGATCCATTCAGCCAGATGGGCGGGGGCGGCGGCTCCATCGATTACTCGGATGACGTTGCCGCCAAGATCGACGAGCAGATGCGCTACCTCCTCGAGCGCGCGCACGAGCAGGCCTACGACATCCTGCGCACCAACCGCGAGTTCCTGGACAAGCTGGCCGAGGCTCTCCTTGAGAAGGAGACCCTGCGCCGGCCGGACCTGGAGAGCATCTTCGACGGCATCGTGCCGCGCGATGCCTATGATGTCTTCCCCGGCGAAGACGATCGTTTCCCGCGCCAGATTGGTTATGCGCCGGTCAAGACGCCGGTCGAGCTGGCCAAGGAGCGCGGCGAGGAGCTTCCTAAACGCATGACGCTTCTCGATGCCTCCCGGGCCGCCCGCGAGCGCCGCCTCGCCGGCGAAGAGCTCAAGGGCGAGGTTGGCTTTAACTTTGGCCAGCACGCTGGCGACTACGTGAACCCCGAAACAGTGCGCGAGCTGCACGGCGGCGGTAGCGATTCCGAGAACCGCAGCGGCCGCAGCGATGGCCGCAGCGGCCGAAACAACCAGAACAACCGCGCGGACCAGAGCGAGCGCGGCGACCGCGCCGACCGGAGCGATCACGTCCGCAACGACCGCGGGGAGCGCGACGGCGGGGAAGGGCGATCGGATTCGGCATCGGAAAGCAGGGGCAAGCACCACAAGCCAGAGGGAGAAACCAGCCAATGGTTCACCCCAGGCTGGAATGAGTCTTCCCACCGCGATAATCCCTACGCGCGCGATGCGGAAAAGTCGCGCGATGATAAAGAGTAAGAAGTACGTGCATGTCTGAAAATCACACTGATAACCAGCAGGTGCCCGCCCGCGCACCGTATGACCAGGAGCGGGCGGAGGCGGCCGTTCGCGAGCTGCTCTTTGCCGTGGGCGAGGACCCTGACCGCGAAGGCCTGCGCGAAACCCCGGCACGAGTGGCCCGCGCCTACCGCGAGGTCTTCGCCGGCCTGCACGAGGACCCGACGGAGGTGCTGCACAAGACCTTCGCCGAGGACCACCAGGAACTGGTCCTGGTGCGCGATATTCCCATCTACTCCACCTGCGAGCACCACCTCGTGCCGTTTTATGGGGTGGCGCATATTGGCTATATCCCCGGCAAGGACGGGCACGTCACCGGGCTGAGCAAGCTGGCGCGCCTGGCGGATATGTACGCCAAGCGCCCGCAGGTCCAGGAACGCCTGACCCAGCAGATTGCCGATGCCCTCGTGGATGTCCTCGAGGCCCAATCCGTCATCGTGGTCATCGAGTGCGAGCACTTGTGCATGGCCATGCGCGGCATCCGCAAGCCGGGAGCGACCACAACGACCTCCGCGGTGCGCGGCGGGTTCAAAAATAACGCGGCCTCGCGCGCGGAAGTGTTGAGCTTCATCCGTACGTAGCGCGTACGCAGTAGAGTTTGTCGAGCGAAAAGGAGAACGCAGTGCACCCGGCTTCCTCAGTTGGAGAATTGACCATCGCGAAGCGCACGCTCGTCATGGGCATCGTGAATGTTACGAAGGATTCCTTTTCCGATGGTGGGCGGTGGCTCGACTTTGACGCCGCCACCACTCATGCCCGCGAGCTGGTGGAACAGGGCGCGGACATGATCGATGTGGGCGGCGAATCCACCCGCCCGGGCGCGGTGCGTGTGGAGGCGCAGGAAGAAGCCGACCGCGTGGTCCCGGTCATCCGGGCGCTGCACGAGCAGGGCATTCGCACCTCGGTGGATACGATGCGCGCCTCGGTTGCCACCGCTGCGGCCGCGGCTGGGGTGGACATGATTAATGATGTCTCTGGCGGCCTCGCCGATCCTGAAATGTATGCCGCCATGGCCGATGCCGGCGTGCCCGTCTGCCTCATGCACTGGCGCACGCTGCAGGAAGGCGCGTTCGGATCCGCGGCGGGCACGGCGGATCACGGCGGCGATGTGGTCCGCGATGTGCACGAGACCCTCGCCCGCCTGAGCAATAACGCCCTGGATGCGGGCGTGAAAAAGGAAAATATCGTGCTGGATCCGGGCCTCGGCTTTGCCAAGAGCCCGCAGGATAACTGGGCGCTGCTTAAGGCCCTGCCCGAGTTTCTAGATGGCGAGTTCCCCATCTTGGTGGGCGCCTCGCGCAAGCGCTTCCTCGCTGCCATCCGGGAAGACCGCGGGGTAGAGGCCAGCCCGCTGCTTGCTGATCCCGCCACCGCCGCCGTGACCGCCATCTCCGCCCAGATGGGTGCGTGGGGCGTGCGCGTGCACGAGGTGGGCGTATCCCGCGATGCCGTCGACGTGGCCGCCGCGTGGAACGCCGGCAAGTCCTATGTGGGCGGCGCCAATGCCACCGGCAGCTACCGCAATGCCGCCACCGGCACTGGCTCAGTGACCTCTACCGCGATGGGTACGGAAAGGAATTAACCATGGCAGATCGCATCGAATTAACCGGCCTGGAATGCTTTGGCTACCACGGCGTCTTTGAGGAGGAGAAGCGCACCGGCCAGCCCTTCATCGTCGATATCACCTGCTGGTCCGAGTTTGCTGAGGCCGCAGCTCACGATGATCTGACCAAAACCATCAATTACGCAGAGCTTGCCGATGTCGCCGCCAGCATCGTCGAAGGCCCCTCCCGCGACCTCATCGAGACCGTCGCTAGCGAGGTGGCCGATACCATCATGGATTCTTTTGCAGACCTGCACGCGGTGGAAGTGACCGTGCACAAACCTAAGGCGCCGATACCGCGCACTTTTGCCGATGTCGCCGTCGTCGCCCGCCGCTCCCGCAAGCACGCGCGCACCGGTGCCCCACGGCTCGCCTCGCAGGAGGGGACTCCGAAGGGAGCCGACGCGCAGCGCCCCGGCACGAACCCCGGGAGTAAGTAATGCGCGCGGTACTATCCATCGGCTCCAATATGGATGACCGCGTGGAGCTTTTGCGGACGGTGTTTACGGAGTTCCGTGAGGACATCGTGGCGGCCTCGCCTGTCTATGCCACCCCGCCGTGGGGAGTAACGGACCAGGATGAATTTTTGAATGCGGTGCTCATCGTGGACGTCCAAGAGAGCCCGCTGGAGCTCTTACGGCGCGGCCAGAAGCTGGAGGAAGCCGCAGAGCGCGTGCGCGTGCGCCACTGGGGCCCACGCACCCTGGATGTGGACATCGTCGATATTGAGGGCTACAGCTCCTCCGATCCGGAACTTACCGTCCCACACCCCTTTGCCCACGAGCGCGCATTCGTGCTTATTCCCTGGTTAGCCGCCGATGGCGCTGCTAAGTTGAAGGGACAGGATGTCTCCGCGCTGGTTGCCGCATTGAACCCGCAGGAGACCGCCGATATCCACCGCTTGGGCCTGATGGAGGAGTTATGAAACGAACCTCGTTCGGTGCGCTTATCGGCGTAGGGGTATTCATGGCCGCCGCGGCGGCCATCCTCACCACGCGCTTTTATGGCTCCATGATGGCCATCCCAGTCACGGTCTCAGCCACGCTGTGGCTCATGGTGGTGGTGTGTTTGGGGCTTACCTGGAAGGTAGATAAGGCCACCGATGAGGATCACGGCATCGGGTTGGATAACTCGCAGCTTAATCCCATGACCATCGCGCAGTTTATGCTGGTGGGCAAGGCCTCGGCGTGGACGGGTGCGATCGTCGGCGGGCTCTATGCAGGGGTGGCGGTCTACGTCATCCCGAATGCGGGCACCCTTGTCGCGGCTTCCGATGATCTGGTGGGAGTGCTCGCATCCGCGATTGGCGGCATCGTCATGTCCGCGGCTGGCCTGCGATTGGAGCGACACTGCGAGACCCCGCCGCCACCGGACGGGCTTCAAGCGGTACATTAGGGAACATGACTCAGCCGCGCTCTTCTTCCAAAAACTCGTCGTCCTCGCCGGATTGGGGACAAATTGGGATTATCGCCCTCGTCATTTTGGCCGTTATCGCCAGCATCGTCATGCTCATTTCCGGCTCGGCAGCGGCGCTCAAGATTGCGCTCATCGCCGCCTTGTGGGCCGCGGTGGTGGGCTTTTTCTTGGTGATGCGCTACCGCCGCCAGGCCGAGGAATCCGTGACCAAGCTGGAGCTGCAGGAGCGCGCCCACCGCGCGGAGCTCAAGCAGGCCCGCGCAGCCGAGGGCAAGGAGTTGCCGGATCAGCAGATCCTCGATGAGATTCGCACCGAGCTGGCCTCTATCCGGAAGCAGATTGAGGACTTGTCCGGCCACGAGTTCACCTACGAGCCCGCCGCCTTGCACGCGGAGGCACGCCGCATCATGGAGCTGGAGGCACAGACCGCCGCGGCGTCCCACCGCAGGGAAGAAAACGTCGACTTTGAGCAGGCGTCTTCCGGTGCGCCGTCTGCCGATGCCATCGCTGGCCGCCTAGGCAATCAACCCTCCGGCGCGCACGCGGACTCCAACCCGCTCAATGACATCATCAGCGAAAACACCCGCGCGCAGCGTAGCTCTTCCCGGACCGAGCAGCTTGCCGATGCCCCCATGCCAGCCAGCGCGGACCAGAAGCCAAAGGACGTTTCCTTCGATACCGGCAGCTTCCAGGCCGTACGCTGGGATTCGGGCGGAGATTCTGACATCAAGCGCCAAGGCTCCCAGCACGCGGGAACCGGCAGCGCGGCGCACTCTGGCGCCCGCGGTAGCCACCGCAAGCCAGAGGCTGATACCGCAGCTGAGCAGGCTTCCGATGCGGTGACCCAGAACATCCCGCAGCAGACCACCGGCAAGGATGCGCGCGAGGAATACAAGGGCTCGGGACACCACGTGGCTGCTGAGCAGAAGCAAGCGGCCACGCGCCGCCAGCAGCAGACCCGTGGTCGCCGCCGCAGCGATGAACAGCGCGATGGTTCCGTGTCCGTCTCGGAGCTTCTGGCACAGATGAAGAAGGATAAATAAATGCGTCCACCGCGCATGCGTGTTGCCCTTTTCGGGCGCAGCCTCGCCGGGATTTCCCTAGCCAATGCCATGGAGCGCGCTGGCCATACCGTGGAGATGCTTGATGATCCGGCCGAGCTTGGCTCCTTCCAGGCGTTGATTCTAGCGGTGGGTGAGACACGGTTGGATGCTGCTGTAGAGCTTGTCGAGGACCACGTGCACAAGGGCCTGATCGCTTTCCATACCTGCCTGTCGCGGGGCGTGCAAGGCCTCGATCCGCTGGAGACTCACGGTTGCATCGTGGCGGCAATAGCGCCCATGGCAGGCGGGCGCTGGGCAGTATCCACGCTGGATGAGCTGGGTGAGAGCATTGCTGACTTCGTATTGAGCGAATTCCGGGCGCACGCAGTGCCGCTTTCCGATGCCGAGCGTCCCGCCTTCGCCGCCCGCTCCTACTACATAGAAATGCTTAGCCGCCTGCATCTAGCAGCTGCCGTTGAAGCCAATTTCTTTGCCGAGTTCGATGAGATTCCACCGTCCGAATTCGACATCGATTCAGAGGACATCATTGCGGCCTATCGCGGGGCCACGGATCCCGGAATGCGCCGCCACTACTTAGAAACCGCTCGGCGCTTAGGCGAAGTAGAAGACCGCACCGAATTAGAAATGTGGGCCTTGCAGGAGGAATCCCGATGAGCTTGAAGATGGGACAAGCCACCGTTGTCAGCGAGGTCGATCGCATCCGCATGGTGGGAAGCGCCCTGCGCAAGACCGGTCGCCCCGTGGCCTTCGTACCACTGACCACCGGCGTGCATGCAGGGCATATCGCGCTGGTGCGAGCGGCCCGCCGTATTCGTGGCGCGGTGACCGTCGTGGCTCTCCAAGAGCCTCGCGGCGAGGACGTAGATCTCCTGCGCGCCGAGGGCGTGGATGTCATTTGGGATTACACTCCCGAGAAGCTCTGGCCGCATGGCCGCCGGATTACAATCTCGCCTCGCGACGCCGCAGACTTCCCAGCAGGCTTAGAGCCCGATTTGTCTGGCGAACTCACCCTTTACCTCACGCTGATGATGGCGCTATCGCCCACCGATGTGCTTATCGGTGAGAAGGACTACGAGCTGCTCTTGGCCATTCATCATGCGGTGCAGGACTTGCACCTGGGGGTTCGTGTGCAGGGCGTTCCCGCCGTGCGCATGCCCGATGGCGTAGTGATGAGCCTGCGCAATACGCGCGTGCCTGAAGATAAGCGCGAGGACGTAGCCGCCCTGTCCGCCGCGCTTACCGCTGGGGCACACGCCGCAGAGGCGGGCGCGGAAAAGGTCCGCGAGGTTGCCGCAGGTGTCCTAGAAGCCGCCGGAGTAGAACCGGAATACTTAGAATTGCGCGGCCGCGATCTGGGCGAACCGCCTGCCGAGGGCGATGCCCGCCTGCTGGTCGCTGCCACCATTGGCGGGGTCAGAGTAATTGACAACGTTGGCCTGCCGCTGGGGATTGGTTTCACTAATATTGAAGAGCACGAGGCTAAGGCCGAGCTCGAGCGAGAAAAGCAGCGCGAGCAAAACCAATCCCCGGAGGACTAATGACCGAAATCCACATCCGCGACCTTGATCCGCGCGATGAACCCAAGGCGATTGAGTTTGCCATCGAAGGCATGCACCTGCATTGGTTTGTGAAGAACCCGCGCTTCGAGCGTGCCTATGGCCGTTATTTTTGGGATTTAGAGCGCGCCCAAGCCACCGATATCTTGGCAGCCTATGCCGATGATGGGCGTTTCCTCGGCGTGATTTTGGCATCGATTAAAGGCGAACCAGCGCTGCCGTATCCGTGGTGGCGCAAGGCCTATGTCAAGGCCGTGGATCTCTTCAACAGCCTGCGCCCTGGCGGTCACCGCGGTGACTACGATGCCGCGAACGAGGACATGTTGTTAAGCTACTTGGCCGAAAACACCGTGGATGGTGAAATCGGCTTCCTCGTCGCTGACCCAAACTCGGGTGTGAAGGGTGTGGGCACCGCGCTCCTCGAGGCCTTTGAGGAGCGCCACCCCGGCAAGGATATTTACCTCTACACCGACGATGGCTGCACCTATCAGTTCTACGATTCCCGCGGTTTTTAGCGGGTGGGGGAGAAGGAAATCTCCATCGATAAGGACCGCGACCTTACCTGCATGCTGTACGTCCGCCACGTGGCGTGAGGCTACCGCGTCACGCCACGCAAACGAGCGCAGCTTCACGCCACGCATCTACATCGGCGAACGCTACAGACTTCGCGGCACGAATCTTCGCGATGCGATTTTTCGCGGCGCGGGTCCTCCCGGCGCCGCGCCACGTTAGTTCGCCAGCGCGCCCATCGGATCCCACGCCGGCAGGGTGGTGATCTCGGTGGACTTGAGCGCTTCCTGGTATTGCCCAGGCAGGCGGGACGGGTGGACGGCGATTTCGAAGACGTACTCGTCAAACCAGTCATCGGCCATGGTCCAAAAGCCCTTATCGCCCTTCTCGGTGCCCCAGGAATTCTCCACGCGCCAGCGGGTGACCTCGCCGGACTCGGCAACATCTGCGCCGGTAAAGACCATCGCGTGCGTCATCAGGGACTCGTGCAGGCGGAGGCGGTCTGGCTTTTCGATGCCCATTTCCACCCCATACAGCCCCTCATAATCGTGCAGGCGCTTGGCCCAGACGCCGCTATCGGCATCGGATTGCTGGCTGGTATCGCAGCCGAACCAGACGGGCTGGCCATCCTCGATGGCAGAGCGGGTGGCATCGCGCAATACCTCAACCGGGGCGTTGAGGTAGGTGACCTTTTCACCGGCGACGTTGCCTAGGTAGTCCACGGTGTAGAGCTCACCGTAGGAATTGCGCGGGTCATTGACCACGCAGACATACTCGCCCAGGTCCTTGGGGAGGTATTCGCGGGCGAAGTCCTGCGGGGTATAGGTGCCCTCGCGGTGGAAGTTATCGTCCTTATCGCGGTACTGCCACTGGAAATCCTTGGGCGGGAGGCCGAGGTTGGCGGTGAGGATGCGGTAGACATCGGCAAGCGCCTGCTCCTGCGCCCCAGACTTGCCCGCACGGATCTGGTGGGCGGCGCGGCGCAGGACGGTCTGCAGGTTGCGGTTGAGCATGGCGCTGGACTCGGAGGACGCGGTCTCCGGCATGGCGTACTTGGGCACCACGCCGTACTTTTCCACCAGCGAGACGAACATGGACCACTGGCCGCCATCGCCGATGGGGTCATCCATGAGCTTAGTCAAGGTGCGGTCCGTAATATCGCGCTCCTTGAGCTCGTCTACCGCGGTGAGGAACCAATTGGCCTTTTCCAGCTTGTCGTAGAAGTACAGGTAGGTCTGCGAAAGCTCGAAATCCTTGATGTTGGTGCGGTCCATGATGTCACCGCGCAGGGAATTCAGGCCCGCAAAAATCCAGCAGCGGCCAGAAGCCTTCTGGTTGGCCGCGCCCCACTTATCGAGCTTGTGGCTGGTCGCCGTGGTGAGCTCGCGCACGAGGTCGCGGTCGACGCTCAGCTTATCGATGCCCTCCTGCGCCACCGCATTCCGCGCCGCCCTGATGGCCGGCTCGCTGGTGAGGGTGGCGTTGGTGGTGTGAACTTCCTGTGGATTAATCTCATTCATTTTTCGATGCTCCTTAGTTCATCCGGTCCCAGAAGGGAAGCTCAACGGGCTCGGTCTCTAGTGCTTGCTGCTGCTCGGAAGTGAGGAATTCCTTGCGCACGGCGATGTGGAAGACGTTTTCGCCGAACCATTCATCCGACATCGTGGCAAAGCCCTTGCCGGGTACCTCGTCGGCGTCGTCCTTGCGCGGCGGCTTGGTGCCCCAGGAGTTCTCCACGCGCCATGCACGGGGTGCACCATCAACTCCGGTCAGCGCCATCGCGTGGGTGGGTGCAGATTCGCCGGAGGTAAAGCGCTCCTCCTTGCTCATGGTGGAATCGATACCGTAGAGGCCATCGGTATCAACGAGGCCTTCGTCCCACACGGCGTTCTGGAAGGAGAACTGGCGGGAGACATCGCAGCTAAACCACACCGGGTCGCCGGCGTTGATGCTGGCGCGTGCGGCGGCGCGCAGTTCGTCCACATCAACGTTGAGGTAACCGGCGGCCTGTCCACCGGCGAGGTTATTTACTCCAGCGCTGGTGTAGTAGCGGTGCTTGTCGTTGGTGGTACGTGGGTCATCGGCAAGCACGACGTACTCGTCTAACTTCGGCAGGTACTTATCCGCAAACTCGCGCGGGGTGGAGTGCACGCGGAAGAATTGCTCGTCCTTGGTGCGGTAGCTCCACGTAAATTCCTCCGGCGGGGTGCCCAGGTGAATGGCGAGCACGCGTTGTATATCGGTGCGGGCTTGCTTGATAATGCCCCCGCGATCCCCCTCACCTTCCACCGCACGGTGCGCGGCGCGGCGGATGATGGTGGCGATATCGCGGTTCATCTGCGCGGTGTGGCCGGACGAGTGCACCTCCGGCATGACCTCGGCCGGGACGGCGCCGTACTTGTCCACGAGGTTGGTGAAAAATGACCACCAGCCGCCGTCTTCGCCTGTGAGCTCGAGGGAAGTAGCCACGTCGCGGTCATCCCAGTCGGTGCCATCTTCGGTGAGATCCAACAGCTGGTTGAGCGCGAAGTTGGCGCGCTCTAGTTTGTCGAAGTACTGCAGGTAGGTAAAGGAAAACTCAAAGTCATCGATATTGAGCTTCTTGGCCGCGCGGTGGCGGAATACGTTGAGCGCGGCAAACATCCAGCAGCGCCCGGAGCGCATCTGGTCGGTGACGCTGAGGCTATCGAGTTTTACCTCGGTGGTGGGGTAGAGGGCGGTAATGCGGTCGCGGTCGAGGGCCGCCTTGGCCACCCCTACGCTGGTAATGGCATTGCGCGCGACGCGCAGCTGGGAGTCCGCTGCAGCCTCCTCGCGCAATTGGGACAGGAAGTCATTGGTGAGCAAAGTCATATTCACCGTTTTAGCAGACTGCGATCTCACCCGGGGCCGCTGGGTTCTGGATGGGCAGTTAGAGATCGCTCCAGATCGCTATAGATGCTCCGCCAGCCGCGCCACGGCTTCGGGGCTTCCCACCTCTTCTGGAAGCCAGGGGATTTCGTGGAATGGGGTATCGGGAAGCTTATCGTGCAAGAGCGCCAGGGCCTCGTCCTCGGCGGCGCGCCGGGAGGCCAAGAACTCGCCTTGGACCGCGGGCGTGCGGCGGTTGACCAGCATGGAGCCAACCCGCACGCCATTGCCGGTGAGATCCGCGTGGAACTCGGAAGACTCCAAGACGGGCAGGCGCTCGGCGGTGAGCACGATGTGGAACACGGTCTTCTTTGAGGTCAGCGCAGTGCGCAGGTGCTCGAAGCGCTCGCGGCGCTGGAAGAGCGTGGCGCGGATTTCCTGATTGCGCCGGTCCACTGGATCGTTATCGGCGCCGGACTCCGCGGACATCCCGCGCACCAATGAGCCGAATTTATCGGACTTCTCGCGCCGGGCAAGCAGCCCATCGGTATAGGCAGCCATGATTTCTGGCAGGGCCATCAGCCGGGAGGTGTGACCGGACGGGGCGGTATCGAAGATGAGGTAGTCATACTCGTTAGCGTTTGCGACCAAGGTGGCCATGCGCTCCAAGAGCGCCGCCTCCTGCGTGCCGGGGGATTGGCGGGCCAAGTCTAAGTGCTTTTTTACCTCGCCGTGCAGGTGCTCCGGCATGAAGCGGCGCATCGAGGCGCCCACGTTCGCGAGGTGTTCCTCGGTGGCTTGGGCAGGATCGAGCTCGATGGCGGAGAGGGATGGGGTGAGGTGAGTGGGGGCATCGGAAAGCGTGGCATCAAAGATATGCCCCAGGTTGTGCGCCGGATCCGTGGAGACCAACAGCACGTTGTGGTCCTGGGAAAGGGACAAGGCCGTGGCTGTGGCGAGGGTGGTCTTGCCCACGCCGCCCTTGCCACCAAAGAACATGATGGGCGCGGTTTCTAGCAGCATTGAATATTCTCCAGGGGTGATTTATCCATGCCCATGCGCGTGTGCCAGGCGTGGAAATCTTCGTAAACCAGCGGCAATAGCTCCAGCGTGTAGTAGCTGGCGGGGTTGGGGATGCCGAGCGCCTCCGAGGCCACCAGCATCATAAAAAGGTCATCTTCTTGCTGCTGGGCCTTGGCAAAGACGGCGCGGTACGGGGCTTGGTAGAACTTGTTGAGCCCCGCACCGAAGGCCTTAAGCTTGTCGAGCATGCTGGGGAAGGGGAGCGTCGGAATCGTCGTCGGTCCACTCCAGCGGCGGTTCCTTGCGCGCGTTGGAGATAGCGCCGATCGACTCCACGATGACCCAGATGGAGGCGATGACGATGACGACGTCCATGCCGAAGAGCAGCCAGTTCTGATCCGCGAACAGGGACTTGAGCTGCAGCAGCGCTGCCCACAGAGACATGATGGTGACGAAGATGAGCGGGATGATAACCGGCAGGGTGGGCCGGCGCAGGTGGGTGAGGATGACCACGACGATGGCCAAGGACAGGCTGGCCATGAGCTGGTTGGTGGTACCGAAGAGCGGCCAGATGGTCATGCCGCCGGAGCCGTCCGCGCCCGCAGAGAAGGTCAGGCCGAAGGCCAGGCCCACCGCGATGATGGTAGAGACTAGGGCCGTGATGCGGATACCCATGATCTCACCAATTTCCTGGACCACGATGCGCTGCAGGCGCACGCCGGAGTCCATGGTGGTGGCGGCGAAGAGCACGGCCATCGTCGCCAGGATGGTGGCAGACAGCGAGGTGGGAATGCCCAGACCCTCGTTCATCAGCGCGCCGCCGCCTTGCACGAAGGCATTGACGCCGCCGGCGTTCCACTCGGCGTAGATTTCCTCCCAATTTGCCAGGGTCTTAAAGCCAGCGGTGGTGGCGATGATGGTGCCGAGCGCCAGCAGACCCTCGCCCACAGCACCGAAGTAGCCCACGAAGCGGACATCGGTTTCCTTATCAATCTGCTTAGACGAGGTACCCGAGGCCACAATGCCGTGGAAACCAGAGATGGCACCGCAGGCGATGGTGACAAAAAGCAGCGGGAAAATCCCCGGGGTGCCGTCAGGAACGTTTTCGCGCACGGCAGGGGCGGCGAGCTCCGGACGGGTGATGAGAAAGGAGCCGTACAAGATGATAAGACCCACGAAAAGCTGCAGGCCATTGATGTAATCGCGCGGCTGGAGCAGCACCCACACAGGCAGCAGCGAAGCGATGAAGGCGTAGATAAATAGCAGGATGATCCACACGCCGTTGGCGGGAATGCCCAGGACCGTCTCCGGTAGCACGACCGGGAAGCGGTCGCCCAAAACCATCAGCGAGTACAGCGCCACCACGCCCACGAGGGACACCAGCGGCAGGTTCCAGTTCAAGCGGTAGATGGCCTGGCCAATCAGCAGCGCGACGGCAATGGCACCCCACGTGGGAATGACCGCCGAGGGGGTGGAAATAAGCAGGTTCGAAATCACCACGGCGAACGCGGCATTGACCATGAGCAGCAGCAAGAAGATTACGATGAGGAAGAGGTTGCGCCCGCGCTTGCCGATGTAGCGCCCCGACAACGTACCAATCGACTGACCCTTGTGTCGCTGCGAGGCCCACAGCGCACCCAAGTCGTGCATGCCGGCAATGAAGAAGGTGCCTAACGTGACCCACAGGAATGCCGGGAGCCAGCCCCAAATGACGGCCACTGCCGGGCCGATAATCGGTGCCGCACCCGCCACGGAGGTGAAGTGGTGGCCCCACAGCACATATTTATTGGTGGGAACATAATCCACGCCGTCTTTGAGGCGGTGCGCTGGGGTGGTGTAGTTCTCAGATAACCGGAAGATGTTCTTGCCCAGGAACTTGGAATAGAGCAGGTAGCCGGCGGCCATCATCGCGATGCCGACAATGGCGAGGACAAGAGAGTTCATAGTGTGTGTCTCCTCATAGGCGGGAAGGTGGCGTGTCTCACACGTGCGGACAGTATGCCATAACTCACGTATCTATTTGCTTGTGGGGGAGACCGGTGGGCAGATTTATATTTGGCAGGCGGGTCGGAGTACACCTCTTAGTTCAGTCGCAGTGGATAGACGAAAAGCGCGGCCCCTGCTCCGAGAGGAACGAGGGCCGCGCGGTGGGTGCTTAAACCGAGTGGCGTTTAATTCTTATCGACGCCGATATTTCCGTCCTTCTTCCACACCACAACCACTGCTGGGCGTGGGGTGGACGTGCCGCCCTCTGGCCAGTGGGAGGTTTGCTTTTCAAAGGTGGCGTCATCGGTTTCGCCTGGGTGCTGGACGTTGACCATCACGCGCTCATCGGTGACGATGGGGCCGCAGGTCTCGGCGCCCGCCGGCACGGTCAGGAAGCACTTGAGCTCACCGCGGGTATCGCCCTCGGTGGTTACGGCGTAGAGGCCGTCGTTGGACTCGAGCGCGTTGCCGTCGGTGGAAATCCACATATTGCCGTGGTTATCAAAGGCCAAGTTATCCGGGCAGGAAATTGGGGATACCTTCTCCTTGTCAAAGCCACCGAAGTAGGTATTGGCCTCCTTCGGATCGCCACAGACCAGGAAGAGATTCCAGGTGAACTTTTCACCAGCGTGGTCATCTTCAATCTCCATGACCAGACCGTTCTTATTTTCCTTGACGGGAGCCCACTCCATCGGATCTTCCTTGTTCTTCTTGGCGTTTTCGCCGGTAGCACCGCGGTAGGAGTTATTGGTCAGGGCCACGTAGACCTTCTCAGAGTCTGGGTGGACCTGCATATCTTCAGGGCGGTCCATCTTGGTAGCGCCCACCTTATCGGCGGCCTCGCGGGTGTAGACGGCAACCTCTTCGGCGGACATGCCATCGACGTGGGACTCGAATTTGTTGTTCTCCGTATCGGAGGTCAGCAGCTTGATCCACTTACCTTCGCCGTCGAAGGCACCGTCCTCTGGCAGTACGCCGGAACCGTCGATCTCATCTTCTGGGGAGTTGCCTTCCATCTTGGCCACGTACAAGGCGCCGTGGTCCAAGATGCTGAGGTTGTGCTCGATGTTGCCTTCTTCGTACTTCTTGGTGGAGATGAACTTGTAGATGTACTCGAAGCGGGAGTCATCGCCGGAGTAGCACACGACGGTGCCATCGGAAGCGATGTGAATATTGCCGGCCTCGTGTTTGAAGCGTCCAAGCGCGGTGTGCTTGACCGGGGTGGACTCCGGGTCCAGTGGGTTAATTTCTACGATCCAGCCGAAGCGGTTGGGCTCATTCGGTTCCTTGGAGACGTCGAAGCGCTTATCAAAGCGCTCCCACTTGCGCTCGGATTCACCATCTTCCATGCCGAAGCGCTCAAGGGATTCCTGTGCCTTCTTGTCATCCAGGTTGGCGTGAGCGAAGTACTGGTCAAAGTTCTCCTCGCCGGAGAGCATGGTGTTCCACGGAGTGATGCCGCCGGAGCAGTTATTCAGGGTGCCCTTGACCTGCTTGCCGGTCTTATCGGCGGAGGTCTTCACAAACTCGGAGCCGGCTGCTGGGCCAACCAGAGTGAACTCGGTCGTGGCGGTGATGCGGCGGTTAAGCGGACCAAACTCGCGCTTGAGTTCACCGGTATTGCCCACCTTGGACACCTCCACGATGGAGTGGCCGTGGCCCGCCCAACCAATCTTGGCCTGCTCTTCGGTGGGGTTATCCGCATCGTAGTTGGGGAACATCTGCGGCTCGGTGGTGTACTCGTGGGAGCAGACGTAGATAAGGCGATTGTCATCATCCGGGTGCTCGATAAGTCCGGCGAAGTCGTTATTGAAGCCGAACTGCTTCTCGGCGGCCTCGGCCGTCTGGTTCTTATCATCAAACTCTGGCGCATCCTTGAACAGCGGGTCTCCCCAGGCGATGAGAACGGACTGCTTATAGCCATCCGGGATGACTACTTCGTCCTTTTCGTTCGGCTCAACTGGGTCAAACTTCATACCCTCTGCGGAGGTGAGTTCTACATTGGCCTCGGAAGTCTTGCCCCCCTTGGCCTCGGAGGAAGAGGCTTCATTGGAGACTTCATCCGGGTTGGAGCAGGCAGCCAACGCGGCGCCGCCGCCGACGGTTACTACGGACAAGCTGCCCGCGCGCAGAGCGGTACGGCGGGAGAACTGGTCACCGAAGTATGGGTTATCAGACTTGTTCTCACATTCACCGAAGCAGGCATTGCCGCACTTGTAGGTGCACGTCAAGCTGGAACGAGAGGATGCGAAGAGACTAGAGAGAAGGTTGCGGCCTTTAAGCGCCATTATTACTGCTCCAAAGAAGGTCGAAAATATTGATAAGACATGGGATCAGCCATATATATAAGGGGATGCCAGCAACAGTGCGTTGGCCTTGAGGTGACAGCGAAGTGAACTATGCGTAAATCTTTCCCGGGGTAGGGGCGCTATGGGCCAAATCGCGGGTAGCGGGCGGGATCGACTACCCTAGGCTAACGTGAGCGAGCAGAAGAATAATGAAGTAAACGATGTCCCTGAGCAGCTGCGCATCCGCCGCGAGAAGCGCGATCGCCTGCTCGAATCCGGCGTGGAGGCCTACCCGGTATCCGTCGAGCGCACTATCTCCCTCAAGGAATTGCGCCATGATTTCCGCGTAGTGGCCGAGGGCGAAGAGCCGGGCAATGAAGAGGGCGTGACCTACCTGGCCGCTGGTGAGGAAACCGAGGTCACCCACGCTATTGCCGGCCGCCTTATCTTCATGCGCAATACCGGCAAGCTGTGCTTTGCCACCTTGCAGGACGGCGATGGCACCCAGATGCAGGCCATGCTTTCGCAGGCCAAGGTGGGCAAGGAGCGCCTCGATGCCTGGAAGTCCGATGTGGATTTGGGCGACTTCATCTCCGTTAGCGGCCACGTGGTTGCGTCCCGCCGTGGCGAGCTGTCCATCATGGCTGAGGAATGGACCATGGCGGCCAAGTCCCTGCGCCCGCTGCCGGTGTCCTTCGCGGATATGGCTGAAGATACCCGCGTGCGCCAGCGCTATAACGACCTCATTATCCGCGAAGAGGCCCGCAAGAACGCCATGGTGCGCGTGAAGGTCATGCGTGCGCTGCGCAATTACCTGGAAGGCCAGGACTTTGTAGAGATCGAAACCCCGATGCTGCAGACCCTGCACGGTGGTGCGGCCGCTCGCCCGTTTATCACCCACTCCAATGCGCTCGATATTGACCTCTACCTGCGCATTGCTCCGGAGCTGTACTTGAAGCGCGCCGTCGTCGGTGGCATCGACCGCGTCTTTGAAATCAACCGCAACTTCCGCAATGAGGGTGTGGACCGCTCCCACTCGCCGGAGTTCGCCATGCTGGAGACCTACGCCGCCTGGGGCGATTACAATGATTGCGCCCGCATGACCCGCGAGTCCATCCAGTCCGTGGCCCGCGAGGTCTTTGGTTCTACCACCGTCACGCTTGCCGATGGCACCGATTTCGACTTCGGCGGCGAGCAATGGCCCGAAATCGAGATGTACCCGTCCTTGAACGAGGCCTTGCAGCGCAAGTTCCCCGGTCAGCCGGAGGTCACCATCGATACCGACGTGGAGACCCTGAAGGGCATCGCCAAGGTCATTGGCCTCGACGTGCCGCAGGGTGAAGGCTGGGGCCACGGCAAACTGGTGGAGGAAATCTGGGAGGTCCTGTGCGAGGACCAACTGGAAGGCCCCATCTTTGTGAAGAACTTCCCGGTCGAGACCTCCCCGCTAACCCGCCAGCACCGTTCCGAGCCCGGCGTGACCGAAAAGTGGGACCTGTACGTGCGCGGCTTCGAGCTGGCCACCGGCTACTCGGAGCTTGTCGATCCCGTCGTCCAGCGCGAGCGCTTCGAGGACCAGGCCCGCCTTGCCGCCGGTGGCGATGAGGAAGCCATGGTCTTGGACGAGGACTTCCTGGCCGCGATGGAACAGGGCATGCCGCCGACGGCCGGTACCGGCATGGGCATGGACCGCCTGCTCATGGCCCTGACCGGCCTCGGAATTCGCGAGACCGTGCTCTTCCCGCTGGTAAAGCCAGAACAGAAGTAGCCCATACCCGGCGCCCCCACTCGGTGCCCGCCCACGCAGGCACCCGTTAGCGCCCCGAAACCGGCTGCAGCCTTCCTTTGGCTGCAGCCTTTTTGTTTACCCATTGCACCCGCCGCGTGTGCCTCGCAGGCCGAGTCGCACGCCTACTTCTGCCTAGTTCTATCGGTTTCACAAAAGTGCAACCTCCTCGGTGATATCTGAGCGAAAAATGCTACATCTCAGGGCCGAGTTTGCTCAGTTATCACCGAGGACCTATTGCATCGGAGGTTGCACAAAGGAGGTTGCGCATCAGAGGCTCCACAATCGAGGCCGAACGGGAGGCGTTGCGCATCGGAGGCCGCGCTGCGAGAAGTGGGCGGCAAGTGGAGAACGATCCGGCGAGCGGCCTCAGGCATCATCTGTGGGAAGCGGCCCAGCGGAGGTATCGCCGCGCAGGCGTTTGATGATGTTTTCTGCAGAAATCAGGCACATCGGCACGCCGACGCCCGGCACGGTGGTCGCACCGGCGTAGTAGAGGCCGGCCACCTTGCGCGAGGCATTGCGCCCGCGGAAGAACGCAGATTGAAATAGCGTATGTGCTGGCCCCAAAGCTCCACCTGACCAGGAGTGATAGCGGTCGGCAAAATCGGCTGGTCCGAGGCTGCGCGTGATGGTGATTCGCTCGCGGAGGTCAGGAATATCGGCGGTGCGGGAAAGCTGGTCGAGGGCGGCATCTGCAATAGCAGCAACGCGCGGGGAAGCCTCGGGATGGTAGGCATCGCCGTGCCCGTAGGCTTCTGCAGCGGGTACGGGGATGAGGAAGAACAAGTTCTCGTGGCCTTCTGGTGCGACATCCGCGTCGGTGGCCGAAACCTTCGAAATGTAGATGGACTCAGAGGCGCCGAGGGGACGTTCCGTTTCCGGCGCGGAAAAGACTGCGCGGAAATCGGGGTCCCAGTCCTGGCTGAACAAAAAGGTGTGGTGAGCTAGCTCCGGGAGCTTTCCCTTCACACCGGCGAGTACCACCACGGTACCCAGCCCCGGATTGCGGCGGGCCCAGTAGCGCTCCGGATAGGTGCGCAGCTTCCGGGGCAGCAGCTGATTTTCGGTGTGGTGCAGGTCAGCAGCCGAGACCACAATATCGGCATCGATATGCCCGTTCGTTGTGCGGACGCCGGTGGCGCGGGAGGAGGACCCGCCGGTGGTGGTGATGGAGGTGACCTCTTCACCCAAGCGGAAGGTGGCGCCGAATTTTTCCGCTTGGCGGTAGATGGCCTGCACCACCGCGTGGAATCCGCCGAGGGGGTAGCGCACACCTTCCACCAGGTCAGTATGGCTTAAAAGGGAATACAGCGCTGGGGCCGCGGCAGGCTCGGAGGAGAGAAAAACCGCTGGGTAGCTCAGGATCTGTCGCAGGCGCGTATCCGAAAATTGCCCGTTGACGTGCTTTTGCAAGCTAGTAGTAAGCAGCGCTGCAATCCGCGCTAGCCGATGCCGAATATCTGCATGCACCAAGTTCAAGGGCGCCGAAAATGTGGTGTACAAAAAGTGATCGAGCGCTACGTGGTAGGCGTCGCTGGCATCTGCCAAATAGCTGCGCACCTGGCTGCCCGCGCCTGGTTCTAGCGACTCGAAGAGTTGGGCCACATTATCGGTCCCGGAATGTACATCCACGGGGGTAGGGCGCGAGCCGGTGCCAGTAGCGGATTCGGCGGGGCCGCCGGTATAGACGCGGTAATCCGGCGAGAGTCCCACTAGATCCAGTTCCTTTTCTGTCGAGGTACCGCAGAGGGAAAAGAAGTGGTCGAAGGCATCCGGCATGAGGTACCAGGACGGTCCGGTATCCCAGCGGAACCCAGCCTCCGCATAGCTGCCCGCGCGCCCGCCGACCTCGTCTAGGGAGTCTACGACGGTAACTTCATAGCCCTCTTTTCCGAGGAGGGCAGCGGTGGCAAGGCCGGCGATGCCGGCCCCGATGACGACGACGTGCATGATGTTCTCCTTAGTACTCGGTGCACTATCGAACCGCGCGCACCGCGCGGGCGGCTAGCCACGCCTTGGTGCGATTCGGCACGGATATGCGGGTGGTTTTTAACTCCGCGGCGGGGGTAGCGGCGAGCCGGTTGGTGAGCTCGGCAAAGATATCGGCGGCCGCGCGCACACCGAAGCGGGCGGATAGCGGCAAGAGGTTAATGGATTCTTCGGCGGCAGCGAGATCGTGGCGGATATCGGCGATGAGCGTGGACTTGGCGGCCTCGGAAAGCTCTCCGCCAGCGGCCTGTGGAAAATAGGCCCGGCCCAGGACCGAGGAGTCCTCGCCTAAATCCCGCAGGAAGTTAATCTTTTGAAACGCTGCCCCCAAGTGGCGTGCGCCGCGGTTCATCGTGGCGCGGTCGGCGGCGGACACGGTTTCTTCCGCCAGGAAGACCTGCACGCACAATAAGCCGATGACCTCGGCGGAACCGTAGATATACTCGGCGAGTTCCGCGGCGGAATACTCCCGCTGGGAAAGGTCGGCGCGCATGGAATCGAAAAAGGCCACGAGGTGCTGGCGCTGGAAGCCACAGCGCCTAGCGGTAATGGCATAGGAGTGCACGACGGGATCGGTGTGCAACCTTTTCTCCGGCGCCGCTAGGATAGCGGCCTCGTAGGCATCGAGCGCGGCGGCGGCATCGATGCTGGCTTGGTGCGCGGTGCCATCGACAAGCTCGTCTGCGATGCGCACTACGGCATAAAGGTGGCGGATGTCTTCGCGCACCCGCCCGCGCAAAAGGCGCGTGGCCAGGGTAAAACTGGTGGAATACTGCCCCATAACCTGCGCGGCCGCGCGCGAGGCCGCCTGGTCATAGCGAGTCAACATACTTGCAAAAGTAGCACGGGCCCAAAGGGCCCTAGCGGTTGGTGGCCCGCGGCTGGCCCTCGGCAAAGCCGGCGGCCGATTGCACGCCCACGGTGGCGCGCTCGTGGAAGCTAGCCAGCGAATCGGCCCCGGCGTAGGTGCAGGACGAGCGCACGCCGGAGATGATGCGGTCCACCAAGTACTCCACGCCGCCGTGTTCCGGATCGAGGTAGATGCGGGAGGTGGAAATGCCCTCCTCAAACATCTCGCGGCGGGCGCGCTCAAAGGCCTCGGTGGCGGAATTGCGGCCGCGCACAGCCCGGCGCGAGGCCATGCCGAACGATTCCTTGTAGAACGAGCCATCGGCATCCTTGTGCAGGTCACCGGGGGATTCGAAGGTGCCGGCGAACCAGGAGCCAATCATCACATTGGACGCGCCCGCGGCCAGCGCCAGGGCCACGTCGCGGGGATCGCGCACGCCACCATCGGCCCATACGTGCGCGCCAACCTCGCGGGCTGCGGCGGCACACTCCAGCACGGCGGAAAATTGCGGGCGCCCCACGCCGGTTTGCATGCGGGTGGTGCACATCGCGCCGGGGCCCACGCCGACCTTGATAATATCCGCGCCCGCCGCGGCCAACTCGCGCACGCCGGCGGCCGTGACCACGTTTCCGGCGGCAATCGGCAAACCCAAATCCAGGTCCCGGACCTTGCGCAGCGCCGCCAGCATGCTGTCTTGATGCCCGTGGGCGGTATCGATGACGAGGACGTCAGCGCCGGCATCGGCAAGCGCCCGCGCCCTGCCCTCAACGTCGCCATTAATGCCCACCGCGGCACCGATGTGCAAGCGTCCCTGCTTGTCGATGCCCGGCTTATACATCGTCGCCCGCAGCGCACCCTTGCGCGTCAAAATGCCCGCCAGCGTGCCATCCGGATTGACCACTGGGGCGAGCTTGCGCGAGGTTGCGCGCAGGCGGGTAAAGGCCTCCTGCGGGTCGATGCCCACCGGCAGGGTCACCAAATCCGTGGTCATGAGCTCGCCCACGGCGGTGAAATTATCCTGCCCGCGCAGGTCCTTCGGCGTAATGATGCCCACCGGCAGCGCGCCGTCGACCACGATGGCCGCGCCGTGGGCGCGCTTGTGCAAAAGGTTGCTGGCATAGCCCACCGTGTGGTGCGGCTTGATGGTGATTGGGGTGTCATAGACCAGGTCAGCGGCCTTTACCGAGGCCATCGTCTCCGCCGCGGCCTCCAGGCTGAGATCCTGCGGCAGGATGGCCATGCCGCCGCGCCGGGCGATGGTCTCTGCCATGCGGCGGCCGGCCACTGCGGTCATATTCGCCACGATGAGCGGGATGGTATTGCCCGTGCCATCGGCTGCGGTGAGGTCGACCGCCTGTCGCGAGCCAACATCCGAGTGATTCGGCACCATAAATACATCCGAGTAGGTCAGCTCGTAGGGCGGGCGGGAATCATTGAGGAAATGCACTGTGGGATTGCCTAACGTGAATCGAGGGTGCGGTAGAAGACATCTAAATCATACGCCCCAAGTTTTGCCGGTTAAGCCAACTCAGTATCCTGATTTGGTGTCTCAGAATCCCGCTCCGAAAATCTCCGCAGAGGTCATAGCCAACCTCACCATCTTGGTACTCTCCGCGATGGTGATGATCCTGAATGAAACCGCGCTTTCGGTGGCGCTGCCCACCATCATGGCGGATTTCTCCATCCCGGCGACCTCCGCGCAGTGGCTGCTGACCGGCTTCTTGCTCACCATGGGCGTGGTCATTCCCACCACTGGGTTCCTGATGGATAAATTCACCACCCGGCAGATTTTTGGCGCCTCCACCGGCATCTTCCTGACGGGCACGGTGCTAGCGGCGCTCGCCCCGGCCTTTGGGTTACTGCTGGCCGGCCGCGTGCTGCAGGCTGCCGGTACCGCGCTGATGATTCCCACCCTTATGACCGTGGCCATGACGCTCGTTCCTCCGCAGCGCCGCGGCACCATCATGGGCATTATCACCGTGGTTATCTCCGTCGCGCCGGCCCTGGGCCCCACCGTCGGCGGGTTCATTTTGAGCATGGCGACCTGGCACGTCATCTTCTGGGCCATGGTCCCGCTCATCGCCGCCATTAGCGTCGCTGGCTACTTCCGACTGGTCAACGTGGGTGAGCGCAGGGATACCCGGCTCGATATTCCGTCGGTATTCTTATCCGCCCTGGCCTTCGGCGGGCTCATTTATGGCCTATCGTCCATCGAGAAGATGGTGGAGGGCGGCTCGCTTGCCGATGCCCTCCTACTCCTCCTCGGCATCCTCGCCCTCATTACCTTTACCGTGCGCCAACACCGGCTGGCCAAGGTAAACCGCGCGCTATTGGACCTGCGCCCGTTCAAGGTCCGCAATTTCACCCTCGCGGTTATCGCCATGCTGCTCATGTTCGCCCTGCTGCTGGGCACGGTGAATATCCTGCCCATTTATCTGCAGAGCTCGCTGGCGGTATCCTCGCTGGTCACCGGCCTCGTGGTCATGCCGGGCGGCCTCTTGCAGGGCGGGATATCCCCGATTGTGGGGCGGATTTATGACGCCCTTGGCCCCCGGCCCCTGTTGATTCCCGGCGCCATCATGTTTTCTACCGGCATTTGGCTGATGACCCTGCTGACAGAAAACAGTGAGGTGTGGATGGTTATTGGCATGCATATCCTGTTCGCCGTGGGCATCGCGCTCATGATGACCCCGCTGATGACGGTCTCGCTGTCCTCGCTTCCCGATGACCTCTACTCCCACGGCTCCGCCATTTTGAATACGCTGCAGCAGCTCGCCGGCGCGGCGGGCACCGCCTTCCTCGTGGCCTTTTTGACTAGCGGCACCAAATCCGGCCAAGCCGAGGGCATGAGCGAGGCCGCCGCCACCGCCCAAGGCGCGCACTGGGCCTTCCTTTTCGCCGGCGTGCTCTCGCTTTTCGTGCTCGTGCTAGCGCCGCTGCTCAAGCGCGTGCCCGCCGCCGACTAACGCCGCGCGGACTAGCGCCGCGCGGAGTAACCCCTGCCGGGAGAGCGCGGACCGGTCAGCCTCGCCAGCTCTCCTCCGGCGCCTACTGCGCGCACAAAGGTAGCTTTAGCCGCGCGGATTCGGCATCGTCGCCCCACACCATGAAGATGGACTGGGTGCCTTCCACGGCCATAACGTAGGTCTGCGGATCCGTTGAGGCCTCGTAGCTTTGGATGGTGCACCTATCGTTAGACAGCTCTACTGGGTCAGTGTTTGGGAGGACGGCATCGCGTTCTTCCACACTGGGGTAGTAGGCGGCGGTGTAGTTGAAACCATCGCCCGAGCAGGTGATCTTCGCTTCTTGTCCATCTTCTGGAGGACGGGAGGAACACTCTGCACCGAGCGCGCCGTCTTGGCCGCTGCGCGAGCCGATCAGGCTCGGATAAGCATCCGCTAGGTTCTTTTCCTTGTCATCCCAGCTGGGGTAGGACAGGAAGAACCACAACGCGCCCGCGGCGGCCACCGCGATGACGGCCAAAACAGAAATGAGCGCGATGAGCCCGCCCTTGCCCTTCTTCTTTGGCGGGGCCGTATTCATCGGCGGTACCGGCTGTTGCTGGTACTGCTGCTGGTATTGCTGTTGATACTGCGGCCCGGCCTGGTTCTGCGGTGGGAACTGTTGCTGCGGTTGTGGCGGGAACTGTTGTTGCGGCTGGGACTCGGGCTCTGCGACCTGCACCGGCGGGAATTGTGAGGTATCGAGATCCCGCTCGGGGCGCAGCGCCTTAACGACCTCTTTAGCGCTCGAGAAATCCTTGTCCGGCCTAAAAGAAGGACACGTGGCGGTAACGAGTTTTTGGAAGGCGCGGACCGCATCGGCACCCGTCGCGCTCTTCGCCTTTTCCGAATCTTTCTCGGCGGTTTCCTGTGCAGACTTCTCCGCCGTTGTCTCCGCGGAGCTGGCACCGCCTGGGCCAGCGGCGGCGAGGACGGCGACCTCTTTATCCTCATCCACGAAAACGCGCTCGGCCTTGAGTCCATGGACGGCGAAATCCGCGCGGTTGCGGCTAATCAGGAAATCCACCGCGCCTGCCACGGGGGTGAGGATTTCTTGGGCGTGGGGTTTGGTGGGGGCATCGGCAAGCGTGGGCAAAGCGGTACCCGGGCAGGCCTTGCGGACTAAGAATTCCTGGCCATCCGCCGTCGTGCCAGAGCCCACCAGGGCGGCGAGCGCGGGGTGGTGCAGGCCGTGCAGGGCGGTAGAGGCCTTGACGATGCCCCTTGCCTCCGCCGCAAAGATCTCCACCGTAAATTCCTCGTGCGTGGAGCCATCCTCCACGACAAAAAGGGTGGAGTTGGGCCCCTCATCCAGCACTGCCTTTTCGTGCAGGTTGTGCTGGGAAGCAAAGAATTCGGGAAGGTGCGGCACGGCTATTTTATTCCTTTGTATCTACGAGACGACAGGGAGAATGAAGAAGATTCTAGGGCAAAAAGGCCCTGTTCGCTACCGGCGTACACCCATGTGAGCTGCGAGTATGGGCGGTTTGGGCCGTTTATAGGGCGATGGGGGCCAAAAAGAGGAAATCCTTTGGGGCGTGCGGCGTTACAGTGGGTACCACATTAGAAGCGAAAGTTTAGGGGAGTCATGTTCGAGAGGTTTACAGACCGTGCTCGTCGCGTCATCGTTTTGGCGCAAGAAGAAGCACGCATGCTTAACCACAACTACATCGGAACCGAGCACATCCTGCTCGGCCTTATCCACGAGGGAGAAGGTGTAGCTGCCAAGGCTCTAGAGTCCATGGGCATTTCCTTGGAGGACGTGCGCCGTGAGGTAGAGGAGATCATCGGCCAGGGCAGCCAGCCGCACACCGGCCACATTCCTTTTACCCCGCGCGCTAAGAAGGTCCTTGAGCTGTCCTTGCGCGAGGGCCTGCAGATGGGTCACAAGTACATCGGCACGGAGTTCCTCCTGCTCGGACTTATCCGTGAGGGCGACGGCGTTGCCGCACAGGTGCTGACGAAGCTCGGCGCTGATCTGCCGCGCGTGCGTCAGCAGGTTATCCAGCTGCTGTCCGGCTACGAGGGCGGCCAGCAAGAAGGCGGCGGCGACTCGAACCAAGCCCCAGGCCCCATCGGCGCGGGCGCAGGTTCCGGCGCCGGTGCCGGCGGACGCGGTGGTTCCGGCGGCTCGGGCGAGCGCTCCAACTCGCTCGTGCTGGACCAGTTCGGCCGCAACCTCACCCAGGCAGCCAAGGACGGCAAGCTAGACCCCGTCGTTGGTCGCGAGTCTGAGGTTGAGCGCATCATGCAGGTACTCTCCCGCCGCACCAAGAACAACCCGGTGCTCATCGGTGAGCCCGGCGTTGGTAAGACCGCTGTGGTTGAGGGCTTGGCGCTGGACATCGTCAACGGCAAGGTCCCAGAAACCCTTAAGGACAAGCAGCTGTACTCGCTTGACCTGGGTTCTTTGGTCGCCGGTTCCCGCTACCGCGGTGACTTTGAGGAACGCCTGAAGAAGGTTCTTAAGGAAATTAACCAGCGCGGTGACATCATCTTATTCATCGACGAGATTCACACCCTCGTCGGTGCCGGTGCCGCCGAAGGTGCCATCGACGCTGCTTCGCTGCTCAAGCCCAAGCTTGCCCGCGGTGAGCTACAGACCATCGGTGCTACCACCCTGGATGAGTACCGCAAGCACATCGAAAAGGATGCCGCGCTGGAGCGTCGTTTCCAGCCGGTGCAGGTCGATGAACCTTCGCTGGATGATACTTTCCTCATCCTGAAGGGCCTGCGCGATAAGTACGAGGCGCACCACCGCGTGTCCTACACCGATGAGGCACTGCACGCTGCCGCGCAGCTGGCGGACCGCTACATCAATGACCGCTTCTTGCCGGATAAGGCCGTCGACCTCCTCGATGAGGCCGGTGCCCGCATGCGCATCAAGCGCATGACCGCCCCGAAGGGCCTGCGCGAGGTCGATGACCGCATCGCAGAGGTTCGCCGGGAAAAGGAAGCGGCTATCGATGCCCAGGACTTCGAAAAGGCCGCCGGCCTGCGCGATGACGAGCGCAAGCTGGGCGAGGAGCGCTCCGAGAAGGAAAAGCAGTGGCGCTCCGGTGACCTGGAGGAAATCGCCGAGGTGGGCGAGGACCAAATTGCTGAGGTTCTGGCGCACTGGACCGGCATCCCCGTGCTGAAGCTGACGGAGAAGGAATCTTCCCGCCTGCTCAACATGGAAGAAGAGCTGCACAAGCGCATCATTGGCCAGGACGAGGCGGTCAAGTCCGTCTCCCGCGCCATCCGCCGCACCCGTGCAGGCCTCAAGGATCCACGCCGTCCTTCCGGTTCCTTCATCTTCGCCGGCCCGTCCGGTGTGGGTAAGACTGAGCTGTCGAAGTCGCTGGCTAACTTCCTCTTCGGTTCGGATGATGACCTCATCCAGATCGACATGGGCGAGTTCCACGACCGCTTCACCGCCTCCCGCCTCTTCGGTGCTCCTCCGGGATACGTTGGCTACGAAGAGGGCGGCCAGCTGACCGAGAAGGTTCGCCGCAAGCCATTCTCCGTGGTGCTTTTTGATGAGATCGAAAAGGCCCACAAGGAGATCTACAACACCTTGCTGCAGGTGCTGGAAGATGGCCGGCTTACCGATGGCCAGGGCCGCGTCGTCGACTTCAAGAACACCGTCCTCATCTTCACCTCGAACCTGGGTACCCAGGACATCTCTAAGCCGGTGGGCTTGGGCTTTACCGGCGCCAGCGAGAACGATTCGGACGCCCAGTACGAGCGGATGAAGGCAAAGGTCAACGACGAGCTGAAGAAGCACTTCCGCCCCGAATTCCTGAACCGTATCGATGACGTCGTGGTCTTCCACCAGCTCACCCGCGAGCAGATCGTGCAGATGGTTAACCTGCTCATTGACCGCGTGGGTACCCAGCTGGAGGAGCGCGATATGGGCATCGAGCTCACCGATAAGGCCCAGAACCTCCTGGCCCAGCGCGGCTTCGACCCGGTTCTTGGTGCTCGTCCGTTGCGCCGCACCATTCAGCGCGATATCGAGGACCAGCTCTCGGAGAAGATCCTCTTCGGCGAGATTGGCGCCGGCGAAATCATCTCGGTCGACGTCGAAGGCTGGGACGGCGAGTCCAAGGACGACTCCGGCGCTACGTTCACCTTTACCCCGCGCCCGAAGCCGCTGCCGGATGACATCGATGAGCCTTCGCTTGCCGATGCCTCCGTCCGCGACAACGATCCCTCCGACGGTTCCGATTCGGATAACTCCGATTCCGATTCCAACGACGACAACGGCGACGGCAACGGTCCAAAGGACGGCGGTTCCGGTTCCGACAATGACGGCATCGACACCAACGGCGAGCCGGATGTCATTTCCCCGGATGTGCCTTCGGAAACGCCGGGCCCTGGTAACTCCGACGACGATGGCAAGAACCCGCCACCAGCAGGTGCTGGCCAGCCGATGTAACTAATCGGCTCGGCCCGCCCCGCCCCGGCCCGCGCGGGCCTCCATAACCACCCTCGGTTCCACTGCGAACCTTGGGTGGTTTTCGTATGTGCCCAGCGTGGTGCACGGGGGTATTGCTAAAATGGCCGGTTATGGGACTTCAATATCGTTCGCGCAAAAAGACCGGCAAGAATAGCTGGATTAACATCTCCGGATCCGGTGCTTCCATGTCCACGAAGATTGGCCCGGTGACCTTTAATTCTCGCGGCGGCATGTGGGTCAACCTCCCTGGCGGGCTCAACTTCCGCGGCCGTTGGCGTTAACGATTCTCTGTGCTTCAACGCTGATAGGCCCGGCGGGAGGTTAAACCGGCAGGTGGAAGAGGCCGGCGGAGTTTTGCTCGGCGAGGCCATCGTCAAGCAGCGAAGCCAGCGCGCGGGAACGTTGCGCGGCATCGGGCCAAACCACGTCGATAGCGGACTGCGGCACTGGGTGTTCGGCGGCGCGCAGCACGTCTAGAATCTTGCCGCGCACCTGCCTGTCGGTCCCGGCAAATTTTTGCACGCGCTTTTTCGCGCGGGTTTGTTCCGCGGCGGAAGGCTCGGGGCACCCGGCGAGCTGCCAGGCACACGTCGCGCGCAGGGGACAACGCTTGCAATCGGGATTTTTCGCCGTACACACCAGTGCGCCGAGCTCCATGAGCGCAGCAGAAAACCGCGGCCCGTTGCGCTCGGGCAAGAGGGCGGCCACAGCGGCGAGCTCGCGCTTGGAGGGCGACGGGGCGAGGAAATTTCCGTCCTCGGCGCGGGCATAGACGCGGCGCACGTTGGTATCGACCACCGGCACGTTCTGGCCAAAGTAAAAGCACGCCACGGCGCGGGCGGTGTAGTCGCCGATTCCAGGCAGTGCGAGCAGCTCATCCACGTCTGATGGAACCTTGTCCATTACCCCCGCACACTCCCAGAGCCGCAGCGCGCGTCGCGGGTAGCCGAGCTTGCCCCAGGCGCGCAGCACCTCGGCGCGGGAGGCTTGGGCGAAGTCCGCGGGGGTGGGCCAGCGCCGCATCCATTCCTCCCACACGGGGGCGACGCGGGCGACGGGGGTCTGCTGGCTCATGACCTCGGAAAGGAGCACTCCCCAGGCGGAGGTACCGGGGCACCGCCAGGGCAAATCGCGTTCATTGGCGTCAAACCAGGAAAGAAGTGCGTGCGTATCCATCTCGCAGGACAGTCTAGGGCATTAAAATATAGTTCATGCCATTAAGTAACGTTGCCCATAATCCGCAAGCCGTCTGGGAGGCCCTCCAGGCCGGAAACCAGCGCGTCATCGACGGCACCATCATGGATCTCAACAAGATTTATGAGCGCGACGGGCTCACCAAGGGCCAGGATCCCCGCGTGGTGGTCTTGGCCTGCTCCGATTCCCGCGCGCCCATCGAGCACATCTTCAATATCGGTTTCGGCGATGCCTTCGTCATCCGCACCGCCGGCCACATCCTGGACGCCTCCGTGCTGGCTTCCTTGGACTATGCGCTCGACCACCTGCACCCCAACCTATTGGTGGTCTTGGGCCACCAGTCCTGCGGTGCGGTGGCGGCCGCGGTGGATTTTGTCCGCGGCGGCGAGTTGCCCATCGGCCTGCAGCGGCCCATCATCGAGAAGGTCGCGACGTCCGCTTGGACTGCGGGCCCTGACGCCACGCTTGCCGATGTCGAGCGTCAACACACCCTCCAAACCGTCACCCAGGTCGTGGCCAGCATCCCTAATGTGCGCAAGCAGCTTGACGATGGCTCCTTCGGCATCGTCGGTGCCCGCTACCTCCTCGAAGAATCGCGCGTGGAGCCATTGCACTCCTACGGCGTTGAGTTGACACGCGGTGCCGGCTTAGCGGATCCAGGCGCGTCTACCACTTAAAATTGAGTGCGTGAACCAGAATAAGCCCCTTCCAGAAGAGATCTATAAGCGCCGCCGGGTTGCCGCGCTTATCATCGTGATCGTCCTGGCCGTGGTGCTGATCTGGGCGGCGGTGGCCGCCTTTGGCGGCGATAGCGACGATTCCGGTGCCGCGTCCTCAGAGTCTTCGGCGGCAACCACGTCCGCCGAAACCACCAGCGAATCCGCAACCACGTCCACGGATTCGACGAGCGAATCCGAATCTGCCTCCGAGTCGGAAGCCAAGGATGGGGAAGAGGGGGCATCGGAAAGCAAGGAGCCCGAGGAATCCGTGCACGCTGCGAAGGACACCTGCTCGCTTGAGGACTTGGAGGTGCGCACCTCCATGCTCAACTACTCCGTGCCGGACGGCGAGCTGCCGAAGTTCTTCATGACCGTCACCAACCCCACCGCCGCGGATTGCAAAATCGACCTAGATGAGAACTCGCTGCGCTTCGAGGTCTACAAGATGACCGATAACCAGCGCGTATGGTCTGATACCGATTGCTACGCCTCCGTGCAGACCGGTGAGCAGACCTTCCCCGCGGGCAAGGACCTGAAATTCGAGGCTGAATGGTCCCGCCAGGCATCCGAACCGGGCAAGTGCACCGACCGCCCGACCGCCGAGCCGGGTGCCTACTTCGCCCACACTGTCATCGGCGATAATTCCTCCCCGCCGCAGGACTTCACCCTCCGCTAAGCGCGCGGCCTCCTTACAGTCGGCCGCGCGGAACCAACCCGCGCGTTATCTGCTCGGGCGGAAGCATCCCGCGTGGGAGTCCGCGCCGCCGGAGCGCCCTCCCCTCGGCAACAGCTCGGCAAGAACCCGCCACCGGTTACGATTGAACTACGGCTGGACCGCGGCGAGGGCCTCGCCACGCGTTGCGACTTGGCGCACCTGCATGCCGTCCACGGGGTTAATTTCCCCACGCGGGACAATCGCCCGCTTGTATCCCAGCCGCGCCGCCTCCTGCAGGCGCCGCTCAACATTGGGCACCGGCCGCAGCTCGCCGGCCAAGCCCACCTCGCCGATGACCACCGTCTTCGCCGGCAGCGGCTGCTCGTGCAGCGAGGACCAGGTAGCCAGCGCCACCGCGAGGTCGGTTGCGGTTTCGGTAATCCGCATGCCGCCCACCGTGGCCACATAAGCATCCTTATCGTTCGTGCGCTGGCCGGCGCGCGCCTGCAATACGGCGAGCACCATGGGCACGCGGTTGGCATCGAGTCCCGTGACCACGCGCCGCGGGTTCTTCGCCACGGGGTCCACGGTCAGCGCCTGGACCTCGGCGAGGATGGGCCGCACGCCGTCCATGGCGACGGTCACCGCGGAGCCATCCGGCGTCGTGCCCCGGTGGGAGAGGAAGAGCCCCGACGGGTCCGCGACCTCCCGAATACCCCCGGCGGTTTGCTCGAAACAACCTACCTCATCGGTCGCGCCGAAGCGGTTTTTCATCCCGCGCAGCATGCGTAGGCTGGACTGCCGGTCGCCCTCGAAGTTTAGGACGACATCGACAAGATGCTCCAAAACCCGCGGTCCCGCCACGTTTCCGTCCTTGGTCACGTGCCCTACCAGCAGCACGGGGATGCCGGTGGATTTCGCCAGGGAGGTCAGCGCCGCGGTCACGGCGCGCGATTGCGCGACGCCGCCGGGCACGCTTTCTACCCCCACTGCATGCATGGTTTGCACGGAGTCCACGATGATGAGCCCGGGTTTGACGGCATCGACATGCCCAAATACGGCGTCCAGGTTGGATTCGGCCGCGAGGTACAGCGATTCTTGCAGCGCTCCGGTGCGCTCGGCGCGGGCGCGGACCTGGCCGGCGGATTCCTCGGCGGTGGCGTAGAGGACGGTGCGGCCGAGCTGGGCCCAGCGGGAGGCGACCTCGAGAAGCAGCGTGGATTTGCCCACGCCGGGCTCGCCGGCCATGAGCACCACCGAGCCCGGCACGATGCCGGAACCCAGCACGCGGTCAAGCTCGCCGATGCCCGTGCGCACCGTCTTCGTCGCCTGCGCGCCCACCTGCGTGATGGGCTGCACCGGGCTCGTCGGCGCCACGCCCTTATGCCCGCCGCTTGCCGATGCCCCCGCCACCACCGGTGCCTTTTCCTCCATCGTCCCCCACGAACCGCAATCCGGGCAGCGCCCGAGCCACTTGGGGGAGACATAACCGCATTCGGAGCAAGTGTGGATGGGGCGAGATTTTTTGGCCATGGTGTAGAGCCTAGAACGTGGCGGCCAAAACGACGAACGCGCCCGTACTCCGCGGAAAGAGTAGGGCGCGCGTGCGGTGGGCTATTAGTGGTGGGAGTTACCGGTGTTCGCGTCGGTGGTGTAGCCCTCTGGGGATTCCACGTCGCGGTCGTACTTACCGGCCTCCATCTGGGAGGCGGCGACGGTGGCGTCGACCTCGATGGAGCCGTTGGAGAACTCGAAGGTCACCGGGCGGTGGCCGGCGTAGCCAAAGTCATCGTTATCCAGGTGGGTGGCCACGTACTGTACGGTCTCGGAATCGTGATCCGGGGTTGCGTCCAGGTTCTTCTGGGAGTCCGCCACGATGGAGTGATCGCGCTTGAGCGGCTGGGTCTGCTTCATCTCGACGGTCTGGCCGTCCACCTTCACGGACTTCAAGGTGATGACATCGGTTTCATAGCCCTGGTTGACGGCGTTGAACTTCAACGCGGCGCCACCGTCTGGCTCTGTCAGGATGGTGACATCGCGGACGGCAATCTTATCGTCATCGGTGCTGGCAGAAGCGCCATCAACCGCAGCTACCTTCTCTGCCGTCTGGGCGACGTGGCCTGCCGAGCAAGAAGCCAGCGCCAAAGCGGAGACGGCGGTAACGGAAATAATGGCACCGCGACGGGCGGCGGACTTCAGGGACTGCACGTTGAGCATCCTCCATCAATTGCGATCTCAGGGCTTATCAAATCTTTAGCCTAGTCCCTTTCGATATAAAGTACACAGTTTCTCGCTAACCTAGCGGGTAGTCCGTGGGGGTAATCGGGGGCATCCGGTGTCGGGCATGGCGCGCGTGATAAAATGGCGGCCTTAGTTATCGGCATATTCACGGGATTATAAGGAGTGGCAATGGAATATAAGGTCGGCGAGGTCGTCGTCTACCCGCACCACGGCGCGGCGGTCATCGAGGATATCGAAACCCGCGTAATGGGCGGCGAAGAGCTGGAATACCTCGTGCTGCACATCAACCAATCCGATCTCGTCGTCCGCGTGCCTAAGAAGAATGCGGATAACGTCGGCGTGCGCGATGTCGTGGGCAAGGAGGGCCTGGAAAAGGTCTTCTCCGTACTGCGCGATGAAGATGTGGAAGAAGCCGGCAACTGGTCCCGTCGCTACAAGGCCAACCAGGAGCGCCTTGCGTCCGGCGATATCAACAAGGTGGCAGAAGTGGTGCGCGATCTCTGGCGCCGCGACCAGGACCGCGGCCTGTCCGCCGGCGAGAAGCGCATGCTGGGCAAGGCCCGCACCATCCTGGTGGGCGAGCTGGCGCTGGCGCAGCCTGTCGATGACAAAAAGGCCGATACCATGATGGAAGAAATCGACGCCACCATCGAGCGCCACCGCGCCGCCGGCCTGGTCGATGACCAGTCCATTACCACCGATATCGACAACGACATCGATCTCGATGACCTCTCCTTCGACGACGAAGACTAAACCCCGCGTTATCGCCTTAATCGCCGCGGCCGGGCAAGGCACCCGCCTCGGCGCGCAGGTGCCCAAGGCCTACGTCGATCTGCACGGCCGCACCCTGCTGGAGCGATCCATACGCACCATGGCCAACTCCGGCCTCGTGGACGAGGTCATTGCGGTGGTGAGCCCGGCTATGGAGGGGGAAGCTGGGGGCATCGTCAAGCGCGTGCGCGCAGATATCCCGGTGCGCCTCGTGCATGGGCGTGGCGAGCGCGCCGATTCCATTTGGGCCGGGCTGCAGGCCATTCCAGACGAGGACGCCGTCGTGCTCATCCACGATGCCGCCCGCGCGCTCACGCCCAGCGCGATGGTCGAGCGCGTGGCGCGGCGCGTTCTTGCCGGTGCGCCCGCCGTTATCCCGGCGGTTCCCGTGACCGATACCATCAAGGAGGTCGCCGGCGACACCGTCATTGGCACCCCCGATCGCGCCCGCTTGCGCGCCGTGCAGACCCCGCAAGGTTTCCGCCTCGCCGCGCTGCGCCAGGCCAACCTGGATTATTGGCGCAAGCAGCCGGATTTCACCGCCACGGACGATGCCAGCCTGATGGAATGGCACGGCCAGCGCGTGGAGACCGTGCCGGGCGATATCCTTGCTTTCAAAATCACCACCCCCACGGACCTGACCCTGGCCCACGCCCTTGCAGAGGAGCAGCATGACTGAGCCCATCATTCCCCGCGTCGGCATCGCGACCGATGCCCACCAGATTGAAGCCGGCAAGCCTTGTTGGATTGCCGGGCTGCTTTTCGATGACGCCCCCGGCTGCGAAGGCCACTCCGACGGCGATGTCGTAGCCCACGCGCTTGTCGATGCCCTCCTTTCCGCCTCCCACCTCGGCGATCTCGGCTCCTTCGTGGGGGTGGGCCGGCCCGAATACGATGGCGTGTCCGGCGCCCAGCTCCTGCGCGAGTGCCGCGAGTTGCTGGAAGCAGAAGGTTTCATCATCGGCAATGCCGCAGCCCAGCTCATTGGCCAGACACCGAAGATGGGCCCGCGCCGCGAGGAAGCCGAGGCCGTGCTTTCGGAAATCCTCGGCGCGGATGTTTCTATTTCCGCCACCACGACCGACCATTTGGGCTTTACCGGCCGCAAAGAGGGCCGCGCGGCGGTGGCAACGGCCGTTGTCTGGCGGCGCCAACACTAACCTCGCGCACGGGTGATTTAGACTGGGTGGTGTGAGTACTTTGCGCATTTTTGACACAGCCACCCGCAGCCAACGCGACTTCGAGCCGATTCGCCCCGGCCATGCCTCCATCTACTTGTGTGGTGCCACCCCGCAGGCGCAGCCGCACATCGGCCACCTGCGCTCCGGCGTGGCTTTCGACATCCTGCGCCGCTGGTTGCTCGCGCAAGGCTATGACGTCGCGCTCGTGCGCAATGTCACCGATATCGATGACAAGATCCTTACCAAGGCCGCCGAGAATAATCGCCCCTGGTGGGAGTGGGTGTCTACCTACGAGCGCGAGTTCACCAAGGCCTATAACCTGCTCGGCGTGCTCCCGCCGTCCGTGGAGCCGCGCGCGACGGGCTTTGTCACCCAGATGGTCGAGTACATGCAGCGGCTTATCGATGCCGGCTTTGCCTATCCCGTTCCCGCCCAAGACGCCGAAGCCACCGCGCAGACCGATGGCGCATCGACCCCTGCCGATGCGGCCGGCTCGGTGTACTTTGACGTCGAGGCCTGGACCAAGGCGGAAGGATCCGACTACGGCGCGCTGTCCGGCAACCGCGTTGAGGAGATGGAACAAGGCGAGTCAGACAACGCGGGCAAGCGCAGCCCGCTCGACTTCGCCCTGTGGAAGGCCGCGAAGCCGGGCGAGCCGAGCTGGCCCACCCTGTGGGGGCGTGGCCGCCCGGGCTGGCACTTGGAGTGTTCTGCCATGTCGACGTACTACCTGGGTTCCAATTTCGATATCCACTGCGGCGGCTTGGACCTGCAATTCCCGCACCACGAAAACGAGATCGCGCAATCGCACGCGGCTGGCGATAAGTTCGCCAATTACTGGATGCATAACCACTGGGTGACGATGGCCGGCGAGAAGATGTCGAAATCGCTCGGCAACGTGCTTTCCATCTCGAACATGCTAGAGCTCGTGCGCCCAGTGGAGCTGCGCTACTACCTGGGCTCTGCGCATTACCGCTCCGTGCTGGAATACTCCGAATCCGCCCTGACGGAGGCGGCGGCGGGCTACCGGCGGATTGAGGACTTCGTCAAGCGCTTTGCAGGCGTCGAACGCGGCGAGTGGACGCCGGACTTCGAGGACGCCATGAATGATGATATCGCCGTGCCCAAGGCGCTGGCCGCTATCCACACCACCGTGCGCGCGGGTAATAAGGACCTGGCCGCCGGGGACGAGGACGCCGCCCGCGCGAAGGCCGCCCAGGTGCGCGGGATGGCGCACGTACTTGGATTTGATCCGCTGGAGTGGGAAGATGGAGGCGAAGCTAGCGGGGCAGACGCGGCGCTCGGTGCGCTGGTCCAGGCAGAACTGGAACGGCGCACGCAGGCCCGCGCAGAAAAAGACTTCGCTACTGCCGATGCCGTGCGTGATCGCCTCACTACCGCCGGCATTACCATTACCGATACCCCAGACGGCCCCACGTGGTCGTTGACCCAGCGTTAAGCAGCGTTTCGCTGTTATTTCCGCTGGTTATTGAACGGTTTCCTCGAAAGGACTGAAACGATGGCACGAACCCATGGCCGCGGTGGCGCGGGCATCCGCAAGACGAATAAGAAGGGCGCTACCAAAGGCTCCGGCGGCCAGCGCCGCAAGGGCCTAGAAGGCAAGGGCCCCACCCCGAAGGCCGAGGACCGCGTCTACCACGCCAAGCACAAGGCGAAGCTGGAGCGTGAGCGCCGCAACTCGGGGCGCCACCAGAAAGAAACCGCAGAGATGGTGGTGGGCCGCAACCCGGTCATCGAGTGTCTGCACGCCAAGGTGCCGGCCACCACGCTCTACATCGCTGCCGGAACTCGCAATGATAAGCGGCTTTCCGAGGCAGTGTCCATGTGCAATACCCGCAATATCCCCATCATCGAGGTCCAGCGCCACGAGATGGACCGCATGACGGGAAATGGCATGCACCAGGGCATCGGCTTGCAGATTCCGCCGTACAAGTACGCCGCGGTGGAGGATTTGATTGCCAACGCCGCCGAGAACCCGCGCCCCGGCATGTTCGTCATCCTGGATAACATCACCGATCCGCGCAACCTGGGTGCCGTCATCCGTTCCGTGGCCGCTTTCGGCGGCGATGGCGTGATCATTCCAGAGCGCCGTTCGGCTTCTGTCACCGCGGTGGCCTGGCGCACCTCAGCTGGTACCGCTGCCCGTTTGCCGGTCGCCCGCGCAACGAATATCACGCGCACCGTGAAGGAATTCCAGAAAAACGGCTACCAAGTCGTCGGCCTCGACGCCGGCGGGGATCACACGTTGGATACCTATGAAGGCGGCACGGACCCCGTGGTCATCGTCATCGGCTCCGAGGGCAAGGGAATTTCGCGCTTGGTCAGCGAAACTTGCGATGTCCTTATGTCCATTCCCATGACCGGGTGGGTTGAATCCCTCAACGCCTCCGTTGCCGCGGGCTCGGTGCTATCCGAGTTCGCGCGCCAACGCCGCGCCGCCGCAAAATAACCCGTTCTTACCCTGCCGGCTCACCGCCTTGGACTATCGCCGGAGGCCATGCTGGTCATGTTTCGAGCGCTCAGAATCACCGGCGCGGGTGCAAGCCCAGCGTCAAAAGGCACGCTGGGTCCTTTGCGGGCACAACCTTCTGAGTGCGAAACGTTGTGGGCCGCAACGATTAACCATTATCTGCCCAGGGCGGCAGCCATCGGATGGTTCCGTTGACCCGGGCTAAGTGCCCGCGCAATGGCGGGGCGTTGGGATCGTCGTCATTCACGCCATTGTGGTACGGACAGGCGATGGTCAAGTTTCGCGGGTTGGTCTCGCCACCATTTTTCCAGGCATTGAGGTGGTGAACCTGGCATTCATCGGCGGGGTAGCGGCACTCCGGCCACGTGCAGACCGGGTTTTCGGCCGCTGCCATCAGGCGTTGCTTTGCAGAGGCAAAGCGCGAGGTGCGGTAAAGGTTTACCGGACCTTCCACTGGATGAATGAGGGTGACGTAGCCGTGCTCGGTAAACGCCCGTCGCACCAGATCAGCACCGGTCATTGTGGCGCCATTGGTCAGCTGGACCACGACATCGCCGTCAGAGCCAGAACCATGGGCAGAGTCAGCGCCAAGGTTCGCGCTAGGGTCAGCAGCGGCGTTGGAGCCCGAGCCGGCGGCTGAGCCGGAATCGGTGCTGGGTTTCGAGTTTGTGCCTGCGGATGAGCCGGCGCGGGCGTTGGAGCTCGAGCCAGGCTTGGAGCTTGAACCGGAAGGGGAGCCGGAGCCGAAATCGACGATGCGGTCGAGCTCGTCGAGGCGGAGCACGACATTGGTCGTCACGCTGGGGCGGGCGGCGGCCTCGCCGTGGAAGATATTCTGCACAGAGGCAAGCGGGGCGTCCTTATCAATCGCGGCGTGCATATCGGCGATATCGGCGGACGGGCCGGTAATGGACATTGTCCAGGGGCCGTCAGCGCGGCGATAAATCTTCACGCCGGGCTGGCGCTTCACGGGGCCCTTGAGCTCTTTGACGCGGGCGCGGCCCCGCTTATCGATATCCGAGACCTTTCCCTTCATCCCACACAATTCGCGCCGCAGCGCCCACGCATCGCGCTTTTTCTTCAGCTTGGCGGCGTGGCGCTCGATGGTAAGCAATGCCGTGAGGCTGTGCCCATTGGCGCGGCTCGCGGCGATGGACTCGCGTTGTTGGCGGCGAAAGGTGGTGGTGCCGAAGTAGGTTTCGGCAAGCGTGAGCAGGCGGGTGGCGGTGGTATCGGGGCACCCGGCCGCAATCAGCGCGCGCACAGACATGCCGTGGCAGTTGGCGATGATATCCATGCCGGGTGCCAGGCCCTTGAGAAATGTCTGCAGCGCGTTCATGCCCCAGAGATTAAAGAGCCTCGCAAGCCCGCGCTAGCCGATGCCCCACCTCCCTGTGGACAACTGCCCTTAAGCGTCACCTAAGCCGAAGAATTCGCGGACTTTATCCACAGCATTGAAGGAATCCGTATTTGGTCCTATGCTCAGCGGCGTTTCTTTGCTAGAGGGGATCACGTGCCCGAGGCCTTCCATGGTCCACAGCTCCACGGGAAAGTCGCCGTCGTAGTAGGTGGACGTTATCCCGGGAATGGGCTGGCTTTCGCGGGGCGGGCGGCAGCCATTGGCGAGTGCGAAGTGTTCTGCGGTGACGGGAGCAGATAGCACGCACCCGCGGGTTTGCTGCCCATCGATGCCGGCAAGCCCGCCATCATAGGGTGCAATCGGGTCTTCGGTGCCGTGGATAAAAAGCAGCGGGGTAGGCCGGTAGCCATCGGGGTGGGTGGGCGCGTGGTTGGAACCCTCGCCCAGCGTGGAGGCGAAGACGCAGGCACGGGTGAGGGTAAAGGGGGCATCGTAAAGCAGGCGCAGCACCATCTGCCCGCCGTTGGAATAGCCGGCGGCGAAGGTGCGCGCGGTGGAGTACTCGCGCTGCATGGTCTCGATGAGGAAGGTGCTAAAAGCAACGTCGTCCACCCCGAGCTCACGGGCGCGGACCGGCAGATCGGCGCGGGTGTCGTTGAAGTGGTGGCCGATGCCGTCGGGGTAGACGACGAGGGTATTGGTGGCATCGGCAAGCGCGTCCACCGTGCCGTTGGTAAAGCGGCGAATGACGTTGGCGGACTGGTGGGAGCGGTGGAAAAACAGCAGTAAGTCCGGCTGGGGCCCGAGCTCCTCGGGCTCGATGACGATGAAGCGGCGGGTGTGGCCAGCCACATCCGCGGTGCGACGATGAATATGCATGCCCGCCGATTTTAGTCGGCGTGGTGGGCCTCTGCGGCGCTGCGATTATCGGCGTGGAAATGCTTGGCCGCTACCTCATCGCGGATAGCGCGCTTGTCCTGCCGCCAGCCGATGAACCGGCACACCAGGTAGATCACAAAAGAAATGGTGGTCACGAAGACGGAGACCGGTAGGCCTGGCGCCAGCGAAAGGATGAAACCGCCCACGGCGGAGACCTCGGCGAAGATGGTGGACCACAGCACCGCGCGTAGCGGCGAGGAGGTGATCTGTACCGCCGCCGCGCCGGGGGTGATAAGCAGCGCCATGACGAGCAGCGAGCCGACGATTTGCACCGACTGCGCTGCGGCGAGGCCGACGAGGACGGCGAAGGCGACGGAGATGGCGCGGGTGGGCACGCCGGCGGCGCGGGCCATATCAGGATCGGCGGAGGCAAAGAGCATGGGCCGCCAGAGGAAGCCGACGGCGGCGACGATGATGACCGTGGTGGCGGCCAGCAGCCATACCGAGGCGGAGGATACGCCGACGATTTGGCCGGTCAGAAGCGTCATCGCCGTATTGGAATTGCCGGGGTAGAGGTGCAAGAACAGCACCGAGAGGCCCAGGCCAAAGCTCATGACCACGCCGATGGCGCTGTCTTGTTGGCCCTTAAAGCCCAGCATGGCCAGGATGATAGCGGCGACGATGGCGCCGGCAACCGCACCGAAGCCCAGGTTGAGTCCGAAAAGCAGCGCCGCGGAGGCACCCATGAGCGCCAGCTCAGAGGTGGCGTGGACGGAAAAGGACATCTGGCGCAGCACGATGAGCGAGGTCATCACGCCAGACAGGATGCCCAGCAGCGCGGAGGCGATGAGCGAGGACTGCACGAAGTCCACGCTGAGCAAGTATTGGGTATCTTCCCAGAAGCTAGACAACGATGAGCCTCCCGTCGACGTTTAAGACATTGACCTTGGAACCGTACAGCTCCGAAAGCACCTCAGAGCGCATGACCTCATCGACCGGGCCGAAGGTGTGGCCATTGGGCGCGATGTAGAGGACCTTATCCGTCACCCCGAGCACGGGGTTGATGCCGTGGGTGACAAAGACGATGGACGTCCCGCGCTCGCGGCGCAGCGAGTCCAGCTTGTCAACCGTGGCGTTTTGCCGGGCGGGGTCGAGGGAGAGGAGGGGCTCATCGGCAAGAATGAGGTCCGGGTCATTGGCCAGGGCTTGGGCCTGGCGGATGAGCTGCTGCTGGCCGCCGGATAGCTGGCCGACGCGCCGGTCCCGCAGCCCCGTGGCACCCACCTCTTCCAAAAGCTCGTCCACCCGTCCACGGGGTGGGTGCCGGTGCCGGAATACCCCGTGCGCCACGGAGAGCGAAACCAAGTCGCGGGCGCGCAGGGGAAGGTCAGCGGGGAACATGCGCTGCTGGGGGATGAACCCGACCCGGCAGTTGACATCGACGCGGCCGCTGGTGAGCGTGCGGGTGCCGAGGATGGTGCCCAGCAGGGTGGACTTGCCCACGCCATTGGGGCCTAAAACGGCGATAAACTCGCCGCTGTCCACGGCGAGATTAAGCTGCGACCACAGCGGGTCTACTGCGGCCTCATGGAATTCAACGAGCACTAGTGCTTCCCCAGCTTGCTGGTGACTTCGTCGTAGTATTCCCAGAACTTCTTGCCGTCCGGCGGGGTTTCGCCGATTTCTACGATATCGACGTCGTTGTCCTCTGCGGCGGACTTGATGCGGCTGGCGGTATCGGTTTCGGTCTGGGGGTTGAAGATGAGGAGATCGACCTCGCCATCGTCAATGGCCTTGATGAAGGCGGCGACATCGGCAGTAGCGGGCTCGCCCTCGGAGATGGTGGCCTTGCGGAAGCACTCGGGGGTGACGTCCTTGGTGTCGGTGTACTTCATCAGGTAATCGGCGATGGGCTCGGTCTGCGCGTAATTCAGGCCATCTGGAAGCTCCTTGAGCTTATCGCGCAGCTGATCCACGTGGGAGTCGATCTTCTCGGTGGTGGCGCCGGCGTCGGAGTATTCCTCGTTGATTTGGTCCGCGATGGAGCCTGCTACCTCCTCCAGGGCGGCGGGGTCGTACCAGATGTGCTCGTTGCCCTCGATATTGGTGACCTTGTCCGGGTCATCCTTGGCGGTGGCCTTCGCGGCATCGATGGTCATGACATCGGGGTCCTCGTCCAGCTTGCCGTGGTCCGTCAGGGGCAGGGCGGAGATGATGTTGTCCTGATCGGCGACGGCCTGGTAAATCCAGGCATCGTAGCCGCCGCCGTTGACCACGAGCATATCGGCGTCATTGGCCTTGGCTACATCGGCCGCGGTGGGCTCGAAGTGGTGTGGGTCGGTGTCATTGCCTTCCACGATGGGTTTTACCTCGATGTCGATGCCGGAGGCGGTATCGGCCACCGCCTGGGCAACATCGGCCCAGATGGATGTGGAGGCGACGATGGAAAGCTTCTTTTCGCCGGAGTCGGATCCGGAGCCAGATCCAGAATCTGCGGAGCACGCGGCGGTGAAAAGGAGGCCACTTGCTGCGAGTAGGGCTGTTGTTGCGCGTAGTGACGTGTGCATACCCTCCAGTGTGCGTTTGCTGGCAATCATTGTCAATTGAATATGTATTGAAAATCCAGCGGCGGGGCGCAGGGTAAGGTAACAGGCATGGTTAAACGCAGCCCCACCCGGAAGACACTGGCCTCCCTCGCCGCGGAGCTGGGGGTTTCGCGCACAACCGTATCCAACGCCTATAGCCGCCCTGACCAGCTCTCGCCGGCGACGCGGGAGCGCATTTTGGCCGCGGCCAAGGCGCGCGGGTACCCGGGTCCCGATCCCACGGCGCGCAGCCTGCGCACCCGCCGCGCCGGGTCGGTAGGCGTGCTGCTAACCGAGCACCTGTCCTATGCCTTCGAGGACATGGCGTCGGTGGATTTCTTGGCGGGCATGGCGGAGGCATCGGCAGGCGCGCAGACCACGCTGACGCTGATTCCCGCAGGCCCGGAAGGCGAGGCGGAGGCGACCAGCCTGGTGGGTTCGGCCGCGGTGGATGGCTTCGTGGTCTATTCGGTCGCCGCGGGCGATGCCTACCTCGCGGCCGCGCGGGGCAGGGGCCTGCCGCTGGTGGTCTGCGATCAGCCCACCGATGCGGAGCTGCCGTTCGTGGGCATTGATGATCGCGCGGCAATTGCCCCAGCGGCGCGTGCGCTTATCGATGCCGGGCACCGCCACATCGGCATCCTCGCCATCCGCCTGCGCCTGCAGCGCCACGACGGCCCGATTTCCTGGCAGGAAGTCCAGGATGCGGAGATGCACGTGCAGCGCTCGCGGGTGATGGGTGCGCTCGACGTATTCGCCGAGGCGGGTATCGCGCCCGAATCCGTGCCCGTGGTCACGCAGCACATTAACGATGCCCATACCACCCGCGCCGCCGCCGAGCTCCTGCTCGAGGCGCACCCGGAGCTTACGGCCGTGCTGTGCACGACCGACTCCATGGCGCTCGGCGTGCTGGCCTATGCCCGCGAGCGGGGGCTCAGAGTGCCAGAGGATTTATCCGTGACAGGCTTTGACGGCATCGATGCGGCGCGGCGCCTCGACCTAGCCACAGTCATCCAGCCCAATAAGGCCAAGGGGGCTGCGGCCGGGCACATGCTGGAAAAACTCATCGCGGGCGCGACAGACACGGCGGGCTCGGCCAGCGCGAAAGCGGCGTCACGAGGTGCTGACGAGGCTGAGACGGTGCCGCGGCGGGTGCTGCAGACGCGGTTCGCGCCGGGGAAATCGGTTACTGCACCGCGGCCGCGCGGGCGGTAGCGAGCTCGGTGAGGAAGTGGGCGACGGCGTCGACATCGGCAAGCTGCACGGCGGCGATGGAATCGCCCTCGCCCACCTTGACGCCCACGTCCGGCGGCTGGTGGACGGCGCGGAAGCCGTCTTCATCGGTGACGTCATCGCCCAAGAACACCATGGCGGTGGCGTCGGTGCGCTCGCGGAGGGCCTCTAGCCACGTGCCCTTGGTGGCGGTGGTGGCAGAAAACTCGATGACGGACTTGCCTGCGGTGCGCGGGAAACCGGCGGTATCGAGCGCCAGGCCCGCCTCGTAGGCGGCCGCGCCCTGCTCTGGGTTCTCCAGCTCGAGCGAGCGCAGGTGCAGCACGCGCTGGAAGGGCTTGACCTCGAGTTCCGCGCCGGGGAAGCGGTCTATGATGCCGCGGATTTCTTCCTCCTTGCGCGCAAGGTGATCGCGCATGGCGGGGGTGAGCTCGGTCTGCTGCCAGGAGGATTCGGCGCCGTGGGAGCCGCCGAAGAGGACGGGGTGGCGCAGGGGGCACACGCGCTGCAGGCCCTCGAGGTGGCGCCCGGACAGCACCGCGGCCGTGGTGCGCGGCAGGTGGGCCAATTGGTCGAGGGCGCGGGCGGCATCGGCGTTGATTTCCACGTCATAAATGGCGGTGGCAAACGGAGAAAGCGTGCCGTCAAAATCAGAAACCACGGCGAGCTCTTCTGCCGCGGCCAAGGCCTTAATGGTGGTAGAAAGCGTCATGGCATCACATGCTACCCGCGGGAGACCAGCTTGATGGAGGGCGAATCTACCTCATCGGTATCCAGTTCCAGGATGAGCTGGTTATTGCTGTTGACGGTGTAGATAAAATCATTATCCGAGCTAATGAGGTTGCGCAGCAGGTTATCGGCCCACACGGAACCGCCCTCGCAGTCCTCATCGGTGTCGTCGTACTTGACCTCATCGAAGTGGAGTTTATTGCCGTCGCGGATATTTTCGCGCTCATCATCGGCGGTGTAGCTCAGCCGGGCCGCAAGGCGGGTGCAGCCAGTGGTGCCCACCATGGTGGATTCGCCAAAGCTAAATTCCGGCGCGTGGGGAATCGACTCCGGGATGGTAGAGGCCGCGTCGGGCGCGATATTGATGGAGACGACCTGCCACTGCTTGTCCACGATCCGGTCATCGCCCGCGGGCTGCGGGGCGTCGTCTTCGGAACCGCAGGCGGCAAGCAGCGTGACGATGCCCAGCGCGGTCGCTGCAGCGGCGCGTGCGCGGGGGTGGGAAGGAAGCATTAGGAGTCCTTTCCGTGCGGGTCGGGAGTGTGCGAGGTGGTGTCGGTGCGGGTAGTACGCAGGCAGCCCAAAAAGGACTGCGACCACAGCCGCACATCGTGGCTCATGACCTGTTCGTGCATGGTGAGCATGCGCTGGGTCATGGTGAAGGGGGCATCGGAAAGCGCGCGCACGGCGTTGAGCAGGGCGCGTTTGACGGACTCGATGTCGAAGGGATTGCACAGGTAGGCCTCATCGAGCTCCGCGGCGGCGCCGGCGAATTCCGAGAGCACCAGGGCGCCGGAACCGTCATCGTGACAGGCCACGAACTCCTTGGCCACGAGGTTCATGCCATCCTTAAAGGGTGTGACCAGCATGATATCGGCCATGCGGTAGTAGCAGCGCAGCACGTCCTTGGGCACGCCGCGGTGCTGGTAGTGCACCACGGGGTGGCCCATGCGGGAAAAGCGGCCATTGATGCGGCCGACGGCCTCCTCGACCTGGGAACGGGTGGCCTTGTAGTGGTCGAGGCGCTCGCGCGAGGGTGTGGCCAGCTGCACCAAGGTGACCTCTTCCGGGTCCAGGGCGCCGGTTTCCAAGAGCTCCTCGAAGGCGGTCAGGCGCTGTAAGATGCCCTTGGTGTAATCGAGGCGATCCACGCCCAAAATGATGCGCTTGGGGCTGCCCAAATCCTTGCGCAATTGAGCCACGCGGCGTTTATCCTCGTCGCTAAATTGGCCGAAATCCTGCGCGGCGATGGAAATGGGGAACGCGCCCACGCCTACGGTGCGGCCGCCGGGGAGGCGGATATGGGCGGTGACATCGCGGGTGGTGGCCTCCCCGCGCACCTCGAGGCCCTGGCGGCGGGCTAATTCCAAGAAATTGCGGGCATTGGCCTCCAAGTGAAAGCCGACCAGGTCTGCTCCCAGGATGCCGCGCACCGTTTCCTCGCGCCAGGGCAGCTGCCGGAAAAGATCGGGGGAGGGGAACGGGATGTGCAGGAAGAACCCGATGGTGAGATCGGCGCGCATTTGCCGCAGGATGCCCGGCAATAATTGCAGCTGATAGTCCTGCACCCAGACCGTCGCGCCTTCTGCGGCCACGTGGGCTACCTCGTCCGCGAAGCGGAGGTTGACCTCGCGGTAGGCATCCCACCAGTCGCGGTCATAGGTTGGGGTGACGATGAGATCGTGGTAGAGCGGCCACAGCGTGGCATTGGAAAAGCCCTCGTAGAAGGCCTCAAAATCGGCCTCAGTAAGCCTGACCGGGTGCAAGAGCACCCCAGCCTCGGTGCGGAAGGGCTCCGGCGCGGCATCGGCGACGCCGGGCCACCCCACCCAGCAGCCCTGGTGCGCTTCCAGCACCGGCGAGAGCGCGGTGACCAGACCGCCAGGCGAGGCCGTCCACGTCTGACTGCCATCGGACGCGGTGGTTAAATCTACCGGCAGGCGGTTTGCCACTACTACGAAGTCATTGCCGCGCTCACTCATAGTCCAAGACTAGCTTAAGACTTCTTGGTCGACTTCTTTGTTGCTTTCTTCGTCGACTTCTTGGTGGACTTTTTGGCCGCCTTGGTGGTCTTCTTGGTCGACTTCTTAGTGGACTTCTTCGATGCCTTGGAGGTCGACTTCTTGGTGGACTTCTTCGTGGATTTCTTCCGCGCGGCATCGGCCTGTTCAGCCAATACCTTCTTGTGCACCAGGCCCTTGGGCTCGACACCCAGCATGGACATCAAGGTCACGCCGTCCAAAAAGTCTTGGGAGTAGGTGGCCACCACGCGGCGGGCGGCGCGGGCGGTTTCCTCTGCCAGGGCAATATCTTGTTCTGCCTGTGGGTGCGTGTCTTGGACCTTGGGTGGCACGGCGAGTCCTCCTGAATGTTGGGAAAGCTATCAGGCTAAATATTGTACGCTACCGGCGGCGTTTAGGGCTCCTCGGGTTCCTCCCCGCCGGGCTTGGCGGATCCGGATTCCTCCGGCGTGGGCGATTTCTGCCCGGGCACCGTATAGGTGGTGCGCTCGGCATCCTGCGGCTGGGCCGGCCACTGGGAACCCGCCGGCCACAAATCCTTCGCGGGAGTGGTCCCCGGCGCGTGCTGCTGCGTGGGCGCCTGCTGCGGTGGCTTTGGTCCTAGCGTGGGCGGCAATTCGGGGCGGTTGACACGTGGGGCAAAGGGGGACATCGGCACGCGCGGGATGCGCGGGGCCTTGCGCGCCAGGTTCGTTGCCTTGTGGAAGGAGAACCGGCCGATGCGCTTGAAAGCGGAGTACGGGCGGAAGTACTTCGGGCGGCGCAAGCGGCGGGCGACGCGCTCGCCAAAGACGACGCCGGCTGCCAGCGCGCCGGAGATGGCCAGCGCGGTGGCAAGGTTGGTAAAGCCGGTAATCATCTGCTCGTTGATGGAGGCATACATGCCGCGGTACAGCATGAGGCCCGGCAGCATGGGCGTATAGCCCACGATCATCGTAATGAGCGGCGGGATGCCCCACCGGCGCGACATCAAACCGCCGGCCAGGCCCACCACGATGGCGGATAAGCCCGAGGCAATCACCGGGCCAACGCCGAAGGGCACGACCACGAAGTAGTAGAAGACCATTCCGGCGGCCGCCGTAAGCCCCGAGAGGGTAATTTCTATCCAGTTAGCCCCGCAAGCCAGCGCGAATGCGGCCGAACCCGTGCCGCCGAGCAGCACCAGAAGGGGAATCTTGTGATAAACCGGCGGCGCCAAGGTGCCCATTGGGGGCAGGTCAAAGCCCATGGCAGAGGCCAGCTGGATGCCCACACCCACACCGGCGATGATCGCGCCCGTCGATAACAGCGCAGAGAAAAAGCGCGCGGAAGAGGTGACGGGGGAGCGGGTGATGCCATCGACAAGCGATTGCACCAGCGTCAGCCCCGCCACCAGCACGATGATTCCGGACGCAATAATCTGCGCCGGCGACATATTAATGCCGAAGGCGGCGGCAACGTTATACAAAATCGCGGCCGGGAAGACGGCCAAGAAGCCGCCGACGACGTTTTGATAAAAGGGCGGCAGGCGGTAATTGGCCAACCAGTCATTAAGCCCCATAATCAGCGCGGAGACCACGAAGGCAATGAGACCCACGAGGAGGTCGCCGCCGAGCATCATGGAAATCAGGCCACCCATGCCGCCCCAGCCGAGCATCACCGTGGACGGCTTATATGGCGCCGGCATGCGGTCGATGTCATCCAGGCGCTTTTCCGCCATAGCGGGCGGGACCTTACCGGAGTGGATATCGCGGATGAGCCGGTCTACTTCCGAAAGCTTGGAAAAGTTCACGCCCACATCCGGCACCACGCGAAAGACGTGGAGGTTCTGGCGCTTATCGCCCGTGCCGATCGCGGTGTGGATGGTGATGGTATTCATCAAAATATCCACGTGGCAGTAGTGCAGGCCGTATGACGACGCCGCCAGGTGGACCTGCGCGCGGGCATCCGAGTTGGCGGATCCTGCGCTAATGAGCAGCTCGCCGATGCGCGCGGCAATCTCCATCACGCCCGTAACTTGGGCGGAATCGGTCAGATCGACCGGGGCGAGTGGCGATGGTGGGGGTGCGGCTTTGGCCGCGTCAATGATGGCGACTTGGCCTGCGGATACGCGCAGGTGCTCCCGCATAGCGGACAGTAGTGACACGAAAATAACCTTCGAAAAAGCGGTGGGACACTAGTAATAATTTCAGCCTGAACTTTAACCCTTGTGGGGCGCAAATGCATACAAGGGGGACCGGCTTTCCACTTGGGCGAGGTCCTCGGGTACCATGCAACGAGCGGAAGAAATTCCGCGGTGCTGGAGTGGCGCAATTGGTAGCGCAACGCACTTGTAATGCGTAGGTTGCGAGTTCAAGTCTCGTCTCCAGCTCAACCTCGTTAACAGGATGGTCAAACTGAGGGAGTTTTCTTGTTAAGGTTTGATATCTGACAGATTTTAAATTTTCGGGTAGTTGTTCAATGAATATCTATATTGATGATTCGGGTTGTGGTGGATTTAAGTTTGGCCTAGGGTCGTCTATTCATTTGGTATTTGCAGCCATTATTTTTGATTTTCCAGCCTCATTAGAAAGGTTGTCTAACGGTATAGCTGAAAAGAAAAAAGCCTATAACTATCAAGGTGAAATTAAATTCAACAAGTCCTCTGATGAAGCTAGGGGGGCCCTCTTGAGAGTGGTTGGGGAAAGTGATTGTCGTATTCGGATAATTAGTGCGGATAAGCGTTTTATATATAAAAAACATTTACGTCAGAATCCTGCAGCTCTCAAGTCATATCTAATTAGAATGTTGCTCTCCGAGCATGACGGTACGATATCGGATGCAAAGATTTTCATCGACGGGAAAGATACTAAAGGTTTTTCCACGGAACGGTCTGATGAAGATTATTTTCTTCGTATGTGCAATCGGAAATACGAGAATACTGCTAATCAGATTCGATTTGTTGATTCAAAGGAAAACGTTGGTATTCAGGTCGCAGATCTGGTAGCGGGGGCATGCCGTTCAGCACTTGACTGTGGGAAAAATGAGCTTTTTAGCTTAGTCGAGCCGAAAACTCGGAGAAAAGTCGGGGGCACAAATTGGGACTTTACGACTAAGGAAGTTAGAAACGCTATAGCTGAAGATAAATACGTTCAGCCTTGGAGAATGAAAAAATGAAAAGCGGCCTAGCTACCTAGCTGACGCACGCACACCATACGGTGACTATTCGGTAGAAAGGCCTCGGTGTCTCTAACTATAGTGTGACAACGGTAATAATGCAAAGTGGGTTGCTTCCGGAATTTATCTCATGCACATGGCTTACCGCGTGCTCCAATGGATTTTAATGTAGGCGTAAATTTGTCACCGTATGACGTGTAGCTGAAACGACTTGAGGAGTGCCTTCGAATTCGACATTTCTTCGTATTTTAGGCACCGATGGTAAGTCTGCGGCTACTGCTCCTTATGGGATGACCGACCTCTCTAATTTTGGGTTATTGCGTAGTCGAGTGTGAGCTATGAATCATTGGTTCCTACTAGCGGGATTCCTAAGTTGCGTGCAGCATACCGGGAGAGTCAGTGCCGTGTTTTTCCAGCGGGACCTAGCGGAAGGCACCCAGTCGTAGCGTGTTGGGGGCGGATAGAACGGCTAGCGAAGCAATATTAGTGCGCTGACAGCGCCCCGGACTTCGGGTTGTCGCGGAAGCACCAGGCGGTCAGTGCTGCGAAGACTAGGGCCAGGCAGGCAAGCCCGCCGACGGTGAGGAAATACGCGGAATCATACGCCGCCGCGGCGGTGTCGTGCGTGGCGGGCGATAGGAGGGCGTCGGTGCCTTGCGGGGCGAGGGCATCGGGAAGCTTGTGCGTCATCAGTAGCGGCATGAGGGAGCCGGTAATGGCGATGGAGAGCAGCGTGCCGAACTCGTAGGACACGGCTTCCACACCAGAGGCCATGCCCGCCCGGTGGGAGGGGGCGGCATTAATGATGGCGGTAGAAGAAACGGACATCGACGAGCCGGCGCCCAAGCCGGTGAGGATGAGGCCGGTAATAAATACCGCGAGGTTATCGGCGCGGTCGGCCCAGATGATGCTCAGCATGCCAACGGACATGCTGAGGAAACCGCCGCTGATGATGGGCAAAAAGCCCACGCGGTGCAAGACGCTGCCGCCCGCAATGGCGGTGGGGATGGCCGCAAGCGCCATGGCGGAGATGAAAAGGCCGGCGTCGAGGGGTGAGAGGGCATCGACAAGCTGCAGCTTTTGGGTGGTTAAAAGCTCAAGGCCCGTAAGGCCAAACATGGCGCCGCCGGCGGTGAGCACGCCGCCGGTAAAGGTGGGTGAGTGGAAGATGTCAAAGGTTAAAAGCGGATCACTAAGTCGGCTTTGCCGGTGTGCAAAGGCTGCGGCGCCGAGCAAGAAAGCGGCAATGGAGCAGACCAGCAGCATGACATTGATTTTGGTGGCCGCCGCAGTTTTAATGGCCAGGACCAGGCTGGACAGGGTAATAAGCGCATAGAACGAGGACGGGAAATCCCAGTGCTTATGCGGATTCGGCAGGTTGGGCGGGCCAAGGAGGAAGGTAAGAACAATGGCGAGGGTCACGATGGGCACGTTGATCAAAAAGACCGAGCCCCACCAAAAATGCTCTAAGAGGAATCCACCCACGGTGGGCCCGGCGGCAGCGCCCACGACGGCGACGGAACTCCAGATGCCGATGGCTTTATTGCGCTCTACTTCGTTGGGGAAGGTCAGGCGGATAAGCGCCAGGGTGGAAGGCAGCATGATGGCAGCGCCTAAGCCCAATAAGGCCCGGCCGGAAATGAGCAGCCAGGCATTGGGTGAATAAGCCGCCATGAGCGAGGCGGTGCCGAAGGTGGCTAAGCCAATGAGGAACATCAGACGGTGGCCAATGCGGTCGCCCAATGTGCCGGTGCCAAGGAGCAAACCCGATAGGACCAGCGTATAGGCGTTGATGATCCACAATTGCTGCATATCTGTGGCGTGCAGCTGCTGCGTTAGTTGGGGCAGTGCCGTATATAGGATGGAATTATCCAAGCCCACCATGAGCAGCCCCAGGGACACCACGGCAAAGAAGGACCACCGCTGCGCTGGGGTGGAGGAGGATGTCGCGGCCGCCTGGTGCGGGGGCTGTGTCGCTGTATCAGGTGTCTCGATGCTCATCGCTAGAAACCGTAGCGAATAAGCCTGTGATATTTCAGGTTAGTATTGCCTTCCTCACAGATAGGCCGGTGGTGTGAGTATGCAGGAATTGCTGGACTTTCCTGCACGTTTAGTAGCACAGTGGTACTAGAACAGTTAAAGAGTTAAGGATGATGTTTAATGGCACGTAATTACGCAGAACAACTCGTTGAAACGCTAGAAAAGCAGGGCGTCGAGCACATTTATGGCCTCGTGGGAGACTCCCTCAACCCGATCGTGGACGCGGTGCGCCGCTCCTCCATTGAATGGATCCACGTGCGCAATGAGGAAGCCGCGGCCTTTGCCGCAGAGGCAGACTCGCTGACCACCGGCAAGCTGGCCGTGTGTGCGGCCTCCTGTGGTCCGGGCAATACTCACCTCATCCAGGGCCTTTATGACGCCAACCGCAATGGCGCCAAGGTGCTGGCCCTGGCATCGCACATTCCTTCCCGCCAGATTGGCTCCCACTTCTTCCAGGAAACCCACCCGGAGCAGATCTTCCAGGAGTGCTCTGGCTACTGCGAAATGGTCATGTCCGGTGACCAGGGCGGGGTAGTACTCCACCACGCCATCCAGTCCACCATGGCCGGCAATGGCGTGTCCGTGCTGGTTATCCCTGGCGACGTTTCTACCGAAGAGGTGGACGATGACACCTTCGTAGAATCCAAGATCTCCACCGGCCGCCCCGTGGTCTACCCGGACCCGGCTGAGGCCGCAGCGCTGACCCAGGCCATCAATGAGGCCGAGTCCGTCGCTTTCTTCGTGGGCGCCGGTGCGAAAAATGCCCGTGAGCAGGTGCTGCAGCTGGCGGAAAAGGTTAAGGCACCCATTGGCCACGCGCTCGGCGGCAAGATGTACATCCAGTACGATAACCCGTTTGACGTGGGCATGTCCGGCCTACTGGGTTACGGCGCCGCGCACGAGGCCACCCACGAGGCGGACCTGCTGATCCTCCTTGGCACGGACTTCCCATATAACGACTTCTTGCCTAAGGGCAACGTGGCGCAGGTGGATATCAACGGTTCCCACATCGGCCGCCGCACCAAGATCTCCTACCCCGTGACCGGTGACGTTGCCGCCACCATCGACAACATCTTGCCGCACGTGGAGGAGAAGAAGGACCGCTCCTTCTTGGACAAGATGCTCAAGAAGCACTACGACAAGCTGGAGCACGTCGTCGAGGCATATACCTCCAACGTGGAAAAGCACACCCCGATCCACCCTGAGTACATCGCGGACCTCATTGACCAAGAGGCCGACGATGACGCCATCTTCACCGTCGATACCGGCATGTGCAACGTCTGGGGCGCGCGCTACATCACCCCGAATGGCAAGCGCGAGCAGATCGGCTCCTTCCGCCACGGCACCATGGCAAACGCCCTGCCGCAGGCCATCGGCGCGCAGCAGGCCAACCCGGGCCGCCAGGTCATCACCTTCTCTGGCGACGGCGGATTGTCCATGCTCATGGGCGAGCTGCTGACGGTTAAGCTGCACCAGCTGCCGGTCAAGATGTTCGTGTTCAATAACTCCTCGCTGGGCATGGTCAAGCTGGAGATGCTGGTGGGCGGCATCCCGGAGCACGAGACCGACCACGAGTCCGTGGACTTTTCCAAGATCGCAGAAGCCGCTGGCATCAAGACCTTCCGCATCGAGGATCCGAAGCAGGCTCCTAAGCAGATCAAGAAGGCCTTGGCTTATAACGGCCCTGCGCTTATCGATGTCGTCACTGACCCCAACGCCCTTTCCCTGCCACCGACGCTGACCTTCGATCAGCTCCTGGGCTTCTCCAAGGCAGCTACCCGCACCGTCTTCGGCGGCGGCGTGGGCTCCATGCTGTCCATGGCCAAGTCCAACCTGCGCAATATCCCGCGCCCGCAGGACTTTTAAGCCGTAACTTACTTATGGCTTGCTAGCCACGCTTTCTTTTCCTACCCCGGATCTCGTTCCGGGTGGGGAGGGGGAGCGTGGCTTTTTGCTTTCACAGGTTTCATCCAGAAACGTATCAGTAGGCTAGAAACTGGGTTTGCCATGATGGCTTACTGAAGCTTGCACGCACGCAGGTGTGCAGATAACAGGAAGTAATAGGAGCTACAGGACGCATGGAAGACAATAAACTTGCCAAAGTCCTCGTCGTTGATGACGAGCCGAATATCGTGGAACTACTGACGGTATCGTTGAAGTTCCAAAATTTTGAGGTCTACAGCGCTAACTCAGGTAACGAGGCGCTGCGCGTGGCGCGCGAGGTAAACCCGGATGCCTATATTTTGGACGTCATGATGCCGGGCATGGACGGCTTCGAGCTCTTGGGCAAGCTGCGCCAGGAAGGCCTAGACGGCCCAGTGCTGTACCTGACCGCCAAGGACGGCGTGGATCAGCGCATCCACGGCCTGACCATCGGTGCAGACGATTACGTCACCAAGCCCTTTAGCCTCGAAGAGGTCATTACCCGCCTGCGCGTGATCATGCGCCGCGGCGGTGCCGCCGAGGAGTCTTCTAATGACGCCACCATGAGCTATGCCGATCTGACCTTGAATGACGATACCCACGAGGTCACCAAGGGCGGTGAGCTCATCGAGCTGTCTCCCACGGAGTTCAACCTCCTGCGCTACCTCATGCAAAACAAGGAAGTGGTGCTCTCTAAGTCCAAGATCCTGGATAACGTCTGGCACTACGACTTCGGCGGCGATGGAAACGTCGTGGAATCCTATATTTCTTACCTGCGCCGCAAGATCGATACCGGCGATACGCAGCTTATTCACACCGTGCGCGGTGTTGGCTATGTGCTGCGCACCCCGCGGTCCTAAACTGACGTTTCGTAATGGCAGATTCACAGGAGAACCCCGCTTCGGGCAGGCCCGCGCAGTCGCAGCAGCCGCCCAAGAAGTGGCATGAGCAGCTGGATCAGTTACCGCAGCAGGGGCAGGGAAAGAAAAAGAAGCGCTCCAAGCGCGACTACATCAAGCAGATTCCGCAGGCGATGCCCCTGCGCACCTGGCTGGTGGTTCTCCTCGTGGTTATCTCCGGCCTCGGGTTGACGGGCTCGTCCTTTGCCGTGAACTCGATCATGCGCAACGTGCTCTATAACAACGTCGATAGCGAACTGCGCTCAGCGTCGTCTTCCTGGGCACGCGATGTGGGCAATGACTTCTTTTTAGGTGATCACACCAAGCGCCCGCCCACGGAATACGTGGTGCTCAATTACCTTCCGGATGGCACGATTCGCTATTCCGGGCCCACGTCGACCACTCCGGATGTGGAGGGCGTTCCCTTGGGCGGGTTCCCCACGACGGTGGGCTCGATTGAAAATAACACCAAGTGGCGCGCGCTGGCCTTTGCGGATTCAAATGGCATTATCACCGTCATTGCCAAGGACATGACCCATGAAAAGGAGATCCTGCACGGCCTAGCGATGGTGCAGGTATCCATTGCGGCGATCGCCTTGGCGGCCATGGCCGGCGTCGGCTTCTGGTTTATCCGCAGGGCGTTGCGGCCGCTGCGGGTGGTGGAATCGACGGCATCGGAAATCGCGGCCGGTGACCTGGATAAGCGCGTGCCCGAGTGGCCGCTGCACACGGAGGTCGGCCAATTGGCTGCCGCGCTCAATATCATGCTGGGCCACCTGCAGCGCTCGGTCGTGACGGCGCAGGAAAAAGAGGAACAGATGCGCCGCTTTGTTGGCGATGCCTCCCACGAGCTGCGCACCCCGCTGACCAGCCTGCGCGGCTACACGGAGCTCTACCGCTCTGGGGCGACAAACGATGTGGATCTGGTCTTTTCCAAGATCGATAAGGAATCGAAACGCATGTCGCTGCTGGTAGAAGACCTGCTGGCGCTGACCCGCGCGGAAGGAACGCGCTTGGATCTGCGGCCGGTGGACCTTTTGGAGCTTTCCCTCTCTGTGGGTTCGTCTGCGCGCGCAGCCTTCCCCGAGCGCGAGGTCAAGGTGGTCAATAAGGCGCAGTCCATTCCCGTGGTCAATGGCGATGCAGACCGCCTCCACCAGGTGCTGCTCAACCTTATTTCCAATGGCCTGCGTCACGGCGGCGAGGATGCCACGGTCACCCTACAGTTGCGCCGCGACAACAAGGACATCCTCGTGGATGTCATCGATGACGGCAAGGGAATGTCCTCTGAGGATGCCGCCCACATCTTCGAGCGCTTCTACCGCGCGGATTCCTCGCGCACGCGCGATACCGGCGGATCCGGCTTGGGTCTTGCCATCGTGCATTCCTTGGTGGAACAGCACGGCGGCAGCATCAGCGTGGATTCCACGCTCGGCCACGGCACCACCTTTACGGTGCGCCTGCCCGCGCTGGAGGAACCGGAGGATTAATCCTCGCGGTAGCCGTCCTCGTTGGTGCCCAAGTGCTGGCGGATGCGCGCCGCCGCCTCATCCATGGCGGCATCATCGGTGTCCTCGGCGGCATAAGCCTTGGCAAAGTCGTACTCTTCCATCTTCTCGGTGGGGAAGAGGTGGATGTGGGTGTGCGGCACATCGAAGCCGGCGATGACGTAGCCGGTGCGCGGGGTATCGTACGCGTTCTTGATGGCCTCACCGATTTCTAGGGCCACCTCGTTCAGGTGCGTCCAGGTCTGGGGATCCAGGTCGGTCCACTTATCTACTTCCTCGACGGGAACGACCAAAGTGTGGCCGTAGCGCAGTGGCTCGATGGATAAAAATGCCACGCAGCTCTTATCGCGGTAGACAAAGCGGGCGGGTAGGTCACCAGTGATGATTTTGCTAAATACAGAAGCCATAGCTGCCAGGCTACCCCCAGCTATGATGGTGGGCATGCGCATTCTCGTAATTGGTTCGGGCGGCCGTGAACACGCCCTCGTAAAAGGACTGCACGCTGATCCACAGGCTGCGGAGATCCACGTCGCGCCCGGCAGCGCGGCCATGGAACCGCTGGCTACCCTGCACCCGGAATACTCCCAGGTAGATGATCCAGAACGCATGGTGGAACTGGCCCGTGAGATCGCCGCCGAGCTCGTGGTCATCGGCCCCGAGGTGCCGCTGGTCGCCGGCGTGGCGGATGCACTGCGCGCAGCAGGCATCGCCGTGTTCGGGCCGAATAAGGACGCGGCCCAAATTGAAGGCTCCAAGGCCTTTGCCAAGGAAGTCATGGAAGCCGCTGGGGTCAAGACGGCCCGCGCGGAGCAGCTGCGCCCAGGCGCTAGCGATACCGATATTGAGGCCGCGCTGGATAATTTTGGCCCGCAGTTCGTGGTTAAGGACGATGGCCTGGCAGGCGGCAAGGGCGTCGTGGTCACCGGCGAGCGCGCCGCTGCCCGCGCCCACGTGGATGCGGTCTTAGGCGCCGGCAACCCCGTGCTGCTGGAAACTTTCCTGGACGGGCCCGAGGTATCGCTATTCTGCCTTGTCGATGGCGAGACCGTCGTGCCGCTTTTGCCCGCCCAGGATCACAAGCGCGCCTACGACAATGACGAGGGCCCCAATACCGGCGGCATGGGCGCGTACACACCGCTGCCGTGGCTTGGCAAGGACGACGTGCAGCGCATCGTGGACGGGGTATGCACCCCGGTTGCCAAGGAAATGGTGCGCCGCGGCACCCCGTATTCCGGCCTGCTCTATGCCGGACTGGCCTGGGGCGAAGAAGGCCCAGCGGTGGTGGAATTTAACTGCCGCTTTGGTGACCCAGAAACCCAAGCGGTGCTCTCACTCCTAAAGTCCCCGCTGGCACAAGCACTCAACGCCACCGCCACAGGCACGCTGGCAGAACTCGAGCCCCTTCAGTGGGAAGATGGCTATGCCATCACCGTGGTCATGGCGGCCGAGGGATACCCCGCCTCGCCCCGCAAGGGCGATGCCATCACGGGCGAAGGCCTCGAGGATTCAGAGCGCGTGCTGCACGCCGGAACGAAACGCTCCAATGGAGTATTCCAGAGCAATGGTGGCCGCGTGCTCAACGTGCTGGGCAAGGGCGAAACGCTAGACGCCGCGCGCGAGAATGCCTACGCCACCGCCCAGGGCATTGAGTTTGCGGGCGGGTTTGTCCGGAGGGACATCGGCAAGCGCGCAGCAGCCGGGGAAATTTCTATCTAGCAAGTAGCCACGGGGGAGGGCAGGCATGGAATAATAAGCCACGTGGCTGAGAAGAAGAATATCCCCAACGTCCTGTCCTCCCGTTATGCTTCTGCGGAGCTTGCCAATATTTGGAGCGCGGAGCATAAAATCATCCTCGAGCGCAAGCTATGGATCGCCGTGATGCACGCCCAGAAGAACCTGGGCGTGGACATCCCCGCCAAGGCCATTAGCGCGTATGAGGCCGTTATCGAGGACGTAAACCTCGAATCCATTGCTGAGCGCGAGCGCGTCACCCGCCACGATGTGAAGGCCCGCATCGAAGAATTCAATGCGCTGGCCGGCTACGAGCACATCCACAAGGGCATGACCAGCCGCGATCTCACCGAGAACGTGGAGCAGTTGCAGATCCACACCTCGCTGGAAATTATCCGGGATAAGGCCATCGCCGTGGTCTCGCGCATCGGCCGTCACGCCGCTGAGTACCAATCCCTAGTCATGGCTGGGCGCTCACACAACGTGGCCGCACAGGCCACCACGCTGGGCAAGCGCTTTGCCACCGCCGGCGATGAAATGCTGCTGGCCATCGAACGCGTGGAAGACCTGCTTTCGCACTACCCGCTGCGCGGCATCAAGGGCCCCATGGGTACCTCGCAGGACATGCTCGATCTCATGGGCGGTTCCGAAGATAAGCTCGCCTCCCTAGAGACCAATATTGCGGATTACCTGGGCTTTCGCCGCATCTTCAACTCCGTGGGCCAGGTGTACCCGCGCTCGCTGGATTTCGATGCCATCTCCTGCCTCGTCTCCCTGGGAACCGCCCCGGCATCGCTGGCCACCACCATCCGCCTGATGGCCGGCAACGAGACCGTCACCGAGGGCTTCAAGGAAGGCCAGGTCGGCTCGTCCGCCATGCCGCACAAGATGAACGCCCGCTCCTGCGAACGCGTGACCGGCCTGCAGGTCATCCTGCGCGGCTACCTCACCATGGCCGCAGACCTCGCCGGCAGCCAGTGGAACGAGGGCGATGTCTCCTGCTCGGTGGTGCGACGCGTGGCGCTTCCCGATGCCTTCTTTGCCATCGACGGCCAATTCGAAACCTTCCTCACCGTGCTCGATGAATTCGGTGCCTTCCCGGCCATGATTGACCGCGAGCTGGAGCGCTACCTGCCCTTCCTCGCCACCACCCGCATCCTCATGGCCGCGGTGCGCGCCGGGGTGGGCCGCGAGACCGCCCACGAGGTCATCAAGGAAAACGCCGTGGCCGTGGCGCTGAATATGCGCGAAAACGGTGGCAACCAAGACCTGGTCCAGCGCCTTGCCGCAGATGACCGCCTGCCCATGGACGAGGTCGAGCTCGAAAGGGTCCTCGAGGATAAGCACGCCTTCATCGGCGCCGCTGAATCCCAGGTCTCTCAGGTCCTGCACCGCATCAAGGCCCTCGTGGGTGAGCACCCCAAGGCCGCTGCCTATACGCCGGGCGAGATTCTCTAAGCTCACGCGCGGGCTTACGTGCCCGCGCACACCCGCGCGTTATGATGAGGACCATGCGTCCTGAGCTTTCTTCTTATACCCATGTAGCCTCCGGCAAGGTCCGCGATATTTACGATGTGGATGACACCACCCTGCTGATGGTGGTCTCTGACCGCATCTCCGCCTACGACTTTGCCTTGGAACCGGCCATCCCGGACAAGGGCCGGGTTCTCACGGCCACCTCGAAGTTCTTCTTTGATGCCATCGATTTTCCCAACCACCTCGCCGGACCGCTCGATGATGAGCGCATTCCGGAAGAGTGCTTGGGTCGCGCCATGGTGGTCAAGAAGCTAGACATGCTGCCCTTCGAGTGCGTGGCGCGCGGTTTCCTCACCGGCTCCGGCTTAAAGGAATACCAGGCAGACGGCACCGTGTGCGGCATCGAGCTGCCCGCCGGCTTGGTGGAGGCCTCCCGCTTGCCCGAGCCCATTTTCACCCCAGCCACGAAGGCTGAGCAGGGCGATCACGATGAGAATGTGTCTTTCGAACACGTGGCAGACAAGCTCGGCCGCGAGCGCGCCGAGGAACTGCGCGCGGCTACCTTGCGCATTTATTCCAAGGCCGCCCAGCTGGCGGAAGAGAAGGGCATTATCTTGGCCGATACCAAATTCGAGTTCGGCCTCGATGCAGATGGCACGCTCGTGCTTGCCGATGAAGTCCTCACCCCCGATTCCTCCCGCTACTGGCCCGCAGATTCCTACGTGGAAGGCGAGGTCCAGCCCTCCTTTGATAAGCAGTATGTGCGCAATTGGCTGACTTCTGATGCCTCCGGCTGGGATAAGTCCTCTGAGATCACCCCGCCCGCGCTTCCCGATGACGTCGTTTCCGCCACCCGCCTGCGCTATATCGAGGCCTACGAAAAGCTATCGGGTGGGCGCTTCGCGGACTTCCTTGCGCCGCGTTCCTAGCCGCCCGGGCCGGTCTAGGCCGGATAGGGCAACCGCGTGTTAGCTGGTTGCCCACGGCTGTTGCCCGCCGCTGGGGCACAACCGGTGACGCGTACAGTGGTAGGGCATGAGTGATGAAAAGACGACCGCACCGGTAGCCCCAGTCCACCCCGTCAAGCGCGAATTTCACGGCCGCGAATTCGTGGATAATTACGAGTGGCTGCGCGATAAGCAATCGCAGGAAACCCTGGATTACCTCAACGCCGAAAATGATTACACCGCGGCGCATACCGGGCACTTGGATGCGATGACGGAAAATATCTTCCAAGAGATTAAATCCCGCATTAAACAAACCGATATGTCCGTACCGGCCCGCCGCGGTAAGTACTGGTACTACGGCCGCTCCGAAGAGGGCAAGAACTACGGCTATTCCTGCCGCATCCCGGTAGAAGAAGGCAGCGATCCCTGGACCGCGCCGGTGATTCCGGAAGAAGGCAGCCCAGAGGGCGAAGAGATTATCTTGGACGCCAATGCCTTGGCAGAGGGCAAGGATTTCTTCGCCCTTGGTGCGGCCTCCATCTCAGATTCCGGCCGCTACCTGGCCTATTCCGTGGACTTTGCCGGTGACGAGCGCTTTGAGCTGTCCATTAAGGATCTCGAAACGGGAGAGCTTCTAGAAGATCACCTCACCGGAATTTTCTATGGCGCTACCTGGGCGGGCGACGGCTATATCTTCTACTCTACGGTCGATGATGCCTGGCGCCCGGATGCGGTGTGGCGCCATAAGGTAGGCACCGAGCAGTCCGCGGATGTGCGCGTCTTCCACGAGGAAGATGAGCACTTTAACGTGGGTATCGGCAGTGCACGCTCCGATAAGTACCTCTTCATCGGGGTGGGTTCGAAGATTACCTCGGAAGCCTGGGTGCTGGATACGGAGAACCCAGAAGGAGAATTCCGCCCGCTGTGGAAGCGCGAGACGGGTGTGGACTATGACGTAGACCATGCCGTGGTGGGCGGCGAGGACTACTGGATTGTCACCCACAACGCCACCGGCCCGAACTTCGCGGTGGGCTATGCCAAAGTGGATGCGGAACTTCCCGCTCTGCGAGATCTGCCGGAGCTTCTAGCACACGATGACACCACCCGCATCGAGGGCGTGGATACCTACCGTGATCACATGGTGGTGGGCTACCGCCGCGGTGGCATCGGCCGCGCTGCCATCATGCGCGTTGGCGATGACTTCGGGGAATTCGAAGAACTCAATTTCAACGAGGAACTCTTTACCGTCGCCGTGGCCGGAAACCCGGAATGGGACGCGCCGGTTGTCCGCGTGAATTACGTGTCTTATATTCAGCCCGCGCAGCTTTTCGATTACCGCGTGGATACCGGCGAGTACACGCTGCTGAAAGAACAAGAAGTCCCCGGTGGCTATGATCCGGATGATTACGTGGCCTACCGCATCTGGTCGACTGCCAGCGATGGCACCAAGATCCCAGTCTCCGTGGTGCACCGTTCCGACTTGGACCGCACCAAGCCCAACCCGACGCTGCTGTATGGTTACGGCTCCTACGAGGCCAGCATGGACCCGTACTTCTCCGCGACCCGCCTATCGCTCATGGACCGCGGCATGATTTATGCGGTTGCCCACGTGCGCGGCGGCGGCGAGATGGGCCGTAAGTGGTACGACGATGGCAAGATGCTGCAGAAGAAAAATACCTTCACCGATTTCATCGCTGTGGCAGATGACCTCATCGAGCGCCGCGTGACCACCCCGGACCAGATGGTGGCTGAAGGCGGGTCCGCCGGCGGCATGCTTATGGGCGCCGTGGCGAATATGGCACCTGACCGCTTTACCGCCATCCAAGCCGTCGTCCCCTTCGTGGATCCGTTGACCTCGATGCTCATGCCGGAGCTTCCCCTTACCGTTCCCGAGTGGGAAGAGTGGGGCGATCCGTACCACGATCCTGAGTACTACGACTACATGAAGTCCTACTCGCCCTACGAGAATGTCGAGGCCAAAGACTATCCAGACATCTTGGCTATCACCTCGCTGAACGATACCCGCGTGCTGTACGTGGAACCTGCGAAGTGGATTGCGCAGCTGCGCGCTACGGCCACCGGCGGCGAATTCCTGCTTAAGACGGAAATGGCTGCCGGGCACGGCGGTGTATCCGGCCGCTACGATAAGTGGCGCCAAAACGCCTTCGAATACGCCTGGACCATCAATAAGGCCACCGGCCTGACGGAGTAACTGCTCACCACAGTCGTGCGCTGGCCGGCACCCTGGCTAGCGTTCTGGCCAGCGCGCGGATCTGGCGGTACTGTGCGATAATTTGAGCTATGACTAGCCACCTTCTGGTTTCTATCTCCAGTATTTTTGAGGACACTCGAAAGCAGGCTACAAGCTTCCTGTCGGTTCTGGACCGGGAGGAAATTCCCGTCTCCCTGCTCATCGCCCCGCATATTGATGGCAATTGGCACCTGGCCAAGGACAAAGACACCCAACAGTGGCTCAAGGATCAAGCGGCCGCGGGCCGTCCGCTTATCCTCAATGGCTTTGACCAGGCAGTCCAAGGCCGCCGCGCGGAGTTTGCCAACCTCAATTCACACGAGGCGAAGCTGCGCCTAGCCGGTGCGACCCGGCAGATGGCACAGATTGGTTTTGAACCCACCATCTTCGCGCCCCCGCGCTGGCGCATGTCTCCCGGAACGTTGCAGGTCCTGCCCAAATTCCCCTTTGAGGCGGCGGCTTCTACCCGCGGCATCCTAGAGGTACCCACCGGGAAATTCCACCAAGCCCGCAACCTTTCTTTCGGTGAGGGCTTCGGTTCTGCCAAATGGTGGCGCAAAAACATCATCCGCGCGGCAGAGCGCTCCGCCCAGCGCGGCAATACCGTGCGCCTTTCCATCTCCGCCCGCAACCTGGATGACCGCAAGGTCATTAAGGACTTTGTCAAGGCAGCCCGCCGCGCCCTCGATGCGGGCGCTACTCCCGCAGATTACAGCATTTACCTGCCGCGTTAGATCCACGGGGCCTATAGAGTTTTCGAGCTCTAGAACTAGGTATAGCAAATTACCCCTTTCGTTTATTTCGTTTAGGGGCTAATGTGTAGGTTATGACGAACCCGCAAGAAAAAAGCATTGACCGCGCCAAGGCCACAGCGCGCGATGCCCTTCAAAAGCTTAACCGTACGCTCGCTAGTGGCCCCGAACACGGAGAAATCGATATAGTAACTCCAGGATCAGATGAACCTATTCGGTTATCACGCGATGTCGCTGAATTACTTCGTGAAATCCTTGTAAACACGGCCGCTGGGCAGACAGTAAATGTAATCCCCATGAACGCGGAACTGACTACGCAACAGGCTGCAGACCTCCTGAATGTCTCTCGGCCGCATGTCATCAAGCTCATGGACGAAGGAATCCTGAAGGGGCATAAAGTTGGCACCCACCGCCGCCTGTATGCCTCCAGCGTGCAGGAGTTTAAGCGTCATAGAGATCTTGAACAGCGCGCTGCGGCAGATGAGCTCGCAGTACTTTCTGATGAGATGGGCTTGTACGAGTGAGTGGTTTTACGGTGGTCTATGACGCGAACGTACTTTATCCCAGTACGCTTCGCGATATCCTGGTCCGGCTAGCGGGAAGTGGCTATTTTCGTGCCCGCTGGACGGATAAGATACTCGATGAAGTCTTCCGTAACTTGAAAAGCAATCGTCCGGACCTTGATCCGACAAAATTAGCTAGAACTAGGACTTTGATGTGCCAGGCTGTAGATGATTGCCTCGTTACCGGGTATGAGGATTTGGTTGAATCCCTTTCTCTGCCAGACCGCGATGATCGGCATGTCTTGGCTGCAGCGATTCGGTGCGGTGCACAAGTTATTGTCACTGAGAATAAGCGCGATTTTCCCAAGACTGCCCTGATGCCGTTCGACATTGAAGCTCAATCAGCGGATGAGTTTTTGTGTAATCAAATCGATCTCTACGCCCCGCGGGTGCACCAAGCAATCACCTACGCAACCGCGGCCCTTAAGAATCCGCCAAGAACCATCAATGATGTGCTTAATTCACTGGCAAAGGCTGGAGCACCTGAGGCTGCCGAGCTACTTCGCCGTTAGGCTAAGAATCTGTTTCAAGGAGATAGCCTACAAAAGTAAAATCCCAGTTCTTGTCCTTCATAAAGAAAGGGCTTTGAACTGGGATTTAATTATTACTTATTCAGGCCGTTAATGAAGTCCTTCGCCTGCTGCGGGAGCATGCCCCAGATTCCAGCGGGGATGATCTTTTGTAGGTTGCCGGTGGCCGCCATGAAGCCGGGGATGGCGAGAAGGCCGGCCAGGATGGCAAAGCCGATAATGGCGCCGGTGCCAAGTGAGCTGGAGCCGAACCCGAAGCCTGGACCATCGGTGTTGTCATCGTTGCCCTGGTCGTCGCCGCCCGGGGCAACGGTGGATTCATCCTCGCCCAGGGTAAAACCGACCTTGACGGGGTCGTGGTCAGAGGCTCGGAAGGGGGAGTCGTCGTAGAAATCCACGGCGTTGTAGTTGCGGCGGGAGTACTCAAAGGCGACGGGTTCGTCGGCGTTGATGTTCCACACTTGGGCATCGGCAAGCGCGCCCGAAGCAACCTCATTGGCCAGGACATGGTCCAAGGTGCCGAGCAGGCCGCCGAACTGGTAAGAGGTATCGGCGCCGTACTTTTCCGCAGGCACGGTGAAGCCATCGTTGCGGAAGACATCGAGTGCGGTTTCGTGGGTGTAGGTATTGAAATCACCCAGGGCGAAAAGCGGCTTATCTTTCCAATTTTCCTGCTTGTGCAGGGCATCGAGCACGGCCTGGGCCTGGGCGTTGCGGACGTTGGGGTTATTGCCCTGGCCGTCGCCGGAATCCTCATCGCCCTTGGCCACCGAGCCCTTGGACTTGAAGTGGTTGGCGACGGCGACGAAGGACTCGTCATCGCTATTGAGCGGCTGGAATTCCTGGGCCAGCGGCTCGCGGGCGGTGCCGGAAAAGCGGGGATCTTGGAAGATGCGGGATTCGCCGATGGGCTTGACCACGCCCTTGTGGTAGATAAACGCGGTGCGGATAACATCGGGGCGCTCAGGGACTTGTTCCTTGGACGGGGAGGGAACGAAGGCCCACTTTTCTGAGCCTGCGGCCTCGTTGAGTTTTTCGGTCAGGCGCTTCAACGCTTTATCGCGCTGGTCAAAGTCCCCGGTAACCGCGTAGCCATCTTCGATTTCGGAAAGACCAATGACATTGGCATCCAGGCCATTGATGGCGGCGACTATCTTGCGCTCTTGGTCCTTTAACGCGGATTCGGTATAGGCGCCGCGGGTCTTGCCGCGGTTGACGGTGACTTTATTGCCCGCGCGGTCGGTATAGGCGCTGCCGCCGAATTCCTCGCCCAGGGAGGTGAAGTAATTCAGCACGTTAAAGGCACCGATGGTGTATTCACCCTTGACATCATCAACGGCGTGCAGCTCCGCATCCCGGGATTCTTCCCAGGAAATGGGGAGATCGGCGCCGGCGGTTTCACCGGTGACCGGCTCGGTGGGCTGGAAGCGCCACTGCTCGTGGGAGTAGCCCACGATGACCGGGTGCTGGAATTCGACGGTATCGGTGGTACGCAGGGATTTGATGGTCTTGCCGCCATCTTGGGCGATATAAGGCAGCGGGGTGTCCTTATCGGTCCTCAAATAATCGCGGGTGCGACCATCATCCAAGGTGACGAGCTTTTCTGCATTATCCTTGGCCAGTTTTTGCAGCTCGGAATTGGGGTCGGTGGAAGGGGAGTGGACATCGGAAGGCTGGCGGAAAGCTTCATCGCCCGGGGCGAGGCCGACCTCGCCGTACTGGTTGAGCGAGTAGTTATTGGTCACGGTGTGCGTGCCGGGTTGGATGAGCATGTGCTCAAAGGGCTCGCGGGCGCCGTCGCCTTGGGGCAGCTCGTCCACGGCGAGCGGGGTGACTTCCTCCAACGCGGTATCGAGCTGCTTGACGGAAGAAGCGCTGACCTGGGTGGCGCCGAAGTACTCGGATACCTGGCCGGTGACCTCTACGGAATCGCCGATGCTGGGGTATTTATCGGCGCCCTTTTTGCCCATGTGGACAAAAAGCGCCTGGGAGGTATCGGTGGCCTCTTGGCCGGTGCCGCCGGTCTGAATGGTAAAGCCGTTCAGGCCACCCTCGCTCCACACGCCGGTGACAACGCCCTGGGTAGCAACGTTCTTGCCCTCGAGCGGGGAGGCATCGCCGGTGCCTTGGATTTCAGCGATCGGGGTAATGCCCTCGGGCGCGGGAAGGTTCTCGGAATCATCGGAGCTGCCCGAGTCACCCGATCCGCCTGGCTGCGGGGCAGGGGACTCGTTGCCGGAATTGGTGGGATTTGGCCTACCGACGGTGAAGTCCGCGGAGTTGTCATCGGTATCGGTGCCCGCCGCGTTGCGGGAAGCGGAGGTGTCATTGGATAGCGCGCCGGTGGCAGCTCCTTCAGACTTGGAGGCGGCACCGTAACCTATGAGGTCGATGGTATTACCGGTGGCATCGGCAAGCTGCACCGAGCCCTTCGTGCCGGACATATTGACCTTGCCTTCTGCATCCGGGGCGGGAAGAGCCTGGGCCTGGCCATTGCCGGCGGCAGCCTGTACCAGGTAGTAACCGTGGGGAGCGATGGTGCCGGACAGGGTGATCTTGCCGCCGCTATTGCCGTTGGAAGCAAAGTACTCCACGGACCAGCCGGTGAGATCGATTGCGGCATCGGTGGGGTTATAAAGCTCGATGAAATCATTGGAAAAGCTCGCACCCTTGTTTCCGCCACCGCCGTAGACCTCAGAGATGACCGCGGTGGAATTATCCGGGGCGGCCATGGCGGAAGGCACCGCAATGGATAGGGAGAGGGTGGAGAAACCGGCAGCGAGGGCTACCCTGCCAAGGCGGCGAAGAGCCATAGAAGTCACCTTAATCATAGAGAAAGTTGTCATGGACGCCTTTTATTTTTACTCGCTGAACTATCGGTGTACCCGGGACCGCTTTGGGCGGGTTTCGCGCGAGCAGGCAGTGAAACCTGGGTGCCGCGCAAAATTCGTTTTCCTGTTGGTGGTAATTTACGCGGAGTTTGCTTTACCGGGGTGAAAACCCTGCAGTGGGGGTATATCTAGGGATTGGGCGGGGGTATGACTACACTGAATCGGGCAGACCTAAGCCCCATACAGTAAGGCAAAAATTTCATGGCTCGTGTAGTTGTCAATGTCATGCCCAAGGCGGAAATTCTGGATCCGCAGGGCCAAGCTGTCGTCCGCGCATTGGGTCGCATCGGAGTATCCGGTGTCAGCGATGTGCGCCAAGGAAAGCGCTTCGAACTCGAGGTAGATGATTCCGTTACCGCAGAGGAACTGGATAAGGTAGCAGAAACGCTGCTGGCTAATACCGTCATCGAGGACTACGAGGTTACGCAGCTGGAGGTCAAGTAAGTGACCGCAAAAATCGGAGTAATCACCTTCCCCGGCACCCTGGATGATGTGGATGCCGCCCGCGCAGCCCGCACCGCCGGCGCCGAGGTCATTAACCTCTGGCACGCGGATGCTGATCTGCGCGGCGTGGACGCGGTAGTCGTGCCGGGGGGATTTTCCTATGGTGACTACCTGCGCTCGGGCGCTATTTCGGCGCTCGCCCCCGTCATGCGCAGCGTCATCGACCGCGCTAAGGCGGGAATGCCGGTACTCGGCATTTGCAATGGTTTCCAAATCTTGACTGAAGCAGGCCTCTTGCCGGGCGCATTGACCCGGAATAAGGGCCTGCATTTTCATTGCACCGATACTTACCTGGAGGTGGAGCACTCCACCACGGCCTGGACCAGTGAGTTTGAAAAGGGCCAAAAGATTTTGGTGCCCGCCAAGCACGGCGAGGGCCGCTTCCAGGCAGGCGATGACGATATCGCCCGTATCGAGGGCGAAGGCCGCGTGGTCTTCCGCTATACCGATAATTACAACGGCTCCATCAATGGCATTGCCGGGGTAAGCGATGAGTCCGGCCGCATCGTAGGCCTCATGCCGCACCCAGAACACGCCATTGACCCGCTGACCGGCCCATCCACCGACGGATTGGGACTATTCGTATCCGCCATCAAGGCCGTCGCGGAAGCGCCGGCGGTTTAAGGAGGCCACCTACATGACCGTTTCTAATGACACCGTAGACAAGGCGCAGTCCACCCCGGATGAGCAGCAGCCGTACGTTGAGCTCGGCCTGAAGGATGACGAATACCAGCGCATCCACGATATTTTGGGCCGGCGCCCCACCGACGCGGAGCTGACCATGTACTCCGTGATGTGGTCCGAGCACTGCTCCTATAAGTCCTCCAAGACGCACCTGCGCTACTTTGGTGAGACCATGACGGAGGAGATGGGGGAGAAGATCCTGGCCGGCATTGGTGAAAACGCCGGCGTGGTGGACATCGGCGATGGCAACGCGGTGACCTTCCGCGTGGAATCGCACAACCACCCCTCCTACGTGGAGCCCTACCAGGGCGCGGCGACCGGCGTGGGCGGCATCGTTCGCGACATCATGGCCATGGGGGCGCGCCCCATCGCCGTGATGGATCAGCTGCGCTTTGGGCCTGCCGATGCCCCCGATACCAAGCGCGTGCTACCCGGCGTCGTATCCGGCGTGGGCGGCTACGGCAACTCCTTGGGCCTGCCCAATATTGGCGGCGAGACCGTCTTTGATGAAACCTATGCCGGTAACCCGCTGGTCAACGCCCTGTGCGTGGGCACACTCAAGGTCGATGACCTGAAACTCGCCTTCGCCTCCGGCAAGGGTAATAAGGTCATGCTCTTTGGCTCCCGCACCGGCCTGGACGGCATCGGCGGCGTATCCGTGCTGGCCTCCGATACCTTTGAGGACGGCGCGGAGCGCAAGCTGCCGGCCGTGCAGGTGGGCGACCCCTTCGCAGAAAAGGTGCTCATCGAATGCTGCCTGGACCTCTACCACGCCGGCGTTGTGGTGGGCATCCAGGACTTGGGCGGCGCTGGCCTGGCCTGTGCCACCTCTGAGCTGGCAGCTTCCGGCGATGGCGGCATGGAGGTCAACCTCGATGCCGTGCCGTTGCGCGCGGAAAACATGACCGCAGCGGAAATCCTTGCCTCCGAGTCCCAGGAGCGCATGTGCGCCGTCGTGGCACCGGAAAACGTGGAGAAGTTCCGCGAAATCTGCGAGCACTGGGAGGTCACCTGCGCCGAAATCGGTGAGGTTACTGAAGGTGACCACCTGGTCATCCGCCACCAGGGCGAGGTCGTTGTCGATGCGCCGGCTGGCACCATCGCGGATGAAGCACCCGTCTACGAGCGCCCCTACGCCCGCCCCGAGTGGCAGGATGATCTGCAGAAATACCAGGGCACGGACAAGCGCGGCCTGGTGGAATCCCTGCAGAAGCTCATTTCCTCGCCTTCGCTGTGCTCGCGCGATTTCATCATGAATCAGTATGACCGCTACGTGCGCGGCAATACCGTCCAGTCCCACCACGCGGACGCGGGTGTGCTGCGCATCGATGAGGAGACCGGTCGCGGCGTCGCCGTTTCCGCCGATGCCTCCGGCCGCTACACCAAGCTGGATCCGAACATGGGCGCGCGCTTGGCCTTGGCGGAGGCCTACCGCAACGTCGCGGTTACCGGCGCGAAGCCCGTTGCGATTACCAACTGCCTGAACTACGGTTCGCCGGAAAACCCGGACGTGATGTGGCAGTTCCGCGAATCCGTGCATGGGCTTGCCGATGCCGCCGTTGAACTTTCCATCCCCGTCTCCGGCGGCAACGTCTCCTTCTACAATCAGACCGGCTCCGAGCCCATCCTGCCCACCCCGGTCGTGGGCGTGCTCGGCGTTATCGACGATGTACACCAAGCCATTAGCAATAACTTGGGCACCGTCAATGAGAAGGAAGTCCTCATCGCCTTGGGTGAGACCAAGGATGAGTTTGGCGGTTCCATTTGGCAGCTGGTGAGCGCCGAGGGCGCCGATAAGGACAGCCTCAACGGCTTGCCGCCGCAGGTGGACATGGCCAATGAGAAGCGCCTCGCGGATTTCTTCGACGGCAACGATTTGCTCACCGCCGCGCACGATGTCTCCGAGGGTGGCCTGGCCGTTGCCGCCTTTGAGATGGCCAAGCGTGCCGGTGCGCCTGCCGATGCCGCCGGCCTAGGCCTCGACCTCGATCTCACCGCCGTGCACGAGGACGCCTTCACCGCGGCCTTCTCCGAGTCCGCTTCCCGCGCGCTCGTGGCCACCACCGCTGACCGCGCCGATAAGGTGCTCGCCCGTGCCGCTGAGCTTGGCATTCCAGCAGCCATCGTGGGTGAGACCACCGAAACTGGTGCACTTACCTTGGGTGGCGAATCCGTGGCCATCTCTCAGTTGGTTGAGGCATGGTCTGCTACCTTGCCTGACCTCTTCGGTCACGCCGTGGGCGCTAACTCCGTTGTGGAGTAAGCCAGCCCCTGTCACCGCTTAGCTCAAGCCCGGCTTTGGCCGGGCTTGAGGAGCGTTTAGACTATCTTCGATGATCGGGGTCGCTGCCCAATGAGCATCGCCCTTTCTCTCTGTCTCGAATCGTAATTTTTATATTAGGAGTCCCATGAGCGCGCATTCCCGCCATCAAGCCTCCGCGCCCGCAACAACAGTGCTGCGGTGGTACCACCATGGTATTGGGCTGGTATTTGGCCTCGTGGTTGCCGTAATTTCCGCCGGAAAACTGAATTACGGTGACTGGGGTGCGCTATGGATTGCTGGATTGCTCGTCCGCGATGGAAATCGGGAGCATTTATATAGGATCGATGAACGCGATTTCGCACTGCCACGTGGTGATGTGTGGTTAGACACCATCGCCCACTCTGATGTCACTGAGTTCCCGCACCCTTATGTTCACGTCCCATTTCTCGCGGATGTGATGAGCTTGGTCGTGCGGGTCATGAGTTTTGATGTCTCCGTGATATTGCTCGCGATTGCTTCCGGTTGGGCGCTGGTGGTGTTGATAGTCTCCGCCTGGTTCTTGTGGTTTGAGGAAGAGATAGCGACCATTACCTTGCTTTTCGGAATCCTCTTGGGCTGGGCATCGATAGCTTTTCAATCATCGTTATTTCTTGGCCAGACGAGCCCACTGATTTTTGCGGGCGTTGCATACGGCCTTGCTGCTGCTCGCGTGCACCCAGTACGCGCAGGAATTGCACTAGGACTTGTATCTGCAGTAAAGCTAACCCCCATTATCCTCGTGCTCATCTGTGTGGTCTTTCCGCGGGCGCGCAAAGCGGGATTGGTAGCACTTGGGACAGGAGCCGTTGCTGTGCTCTACTCAATCGTCGTTTCTGGCTGGGACGTGTTTACCTCTTGGTGGGATACCCTGCAGGACATCAAGGCGGCAATAATGGTCGCTCCTGTCAACGGGTCGATTGCTTCCCAACTGAGCACCAACCGCGTTGAAGATGACAGCATTCTTGTCACCATCGTTCATGATCCTTCACTGGCTGCCAGCCTTATTCCGCCTTTTGTAACCCTGGCATTAATTGCGCTGGTTATTGTTACCGCTTTACGCTCACAGGAGCCGTGGCGCATTGCTGCCGTCGGCATCTTTACGGTTCTCACGGCTACCGGCAATATCTTGTGGGATCATTACGTCTTGTGCGCCGTATTGCCACTGCTAGGCGTTCTGGCACGCGGGCAGAATCGCATCATTTATGTTGTGCCGGTCTTAGGTCTCTTCTTGTTCCCACCGCTGGCCAGGGCAGATTCTGAAATGTGGTTGTCATGGTCCTCGTTGATTGTCTTGGTGGGCTTTGTAATCGCACTGTGCATCGCGGAGCTAAGCCGAAAGGACGCCTTGCCTCTGCGGGATCGCCGCCTTTCCTTCAAAAAGGCGAGTTAGTAAGCGGCTTTTCTCCACTAAAGCCACCACCGCGCCTCTCCGGAACCGAGGACTTGAAGATCGTTGCTCGGCCGCTATCCACCCAATGATTCTGGTACCCACTCAGTGATGATGTATGCCCACGGCCGGTCATATGGTGCTGAACGCGCTTGCCGATGCCGCCAGCCTCGACCGGGCCGTTTGCTTGGTTTACGCTACTATTTAAGATCTACGGATAGTGAAGGAGGATCGTCATGGCACCTGTACGAGTGACGATTCAACCTGCTGTGCTGGCTTGGGCGGTATCCCGCACTAGGCTCTCAGAATCCGCGCTACTCAAGCATTTTCCCAAAATCCATGAATGGGAAACTGGTGAAGAGCGTCCCACTCTAAAACAAGCGAAAGACCTAGCGAAAAAAGCTCACATTCCTTTCGGCAGGCTGCTTCTCGATGTTCCTACAGGCGATGAGGTCGAGGTCGCGGACTTTAGAACCGTGCGCAATGAACAGCTCGATACGGTCAGCCCAGAGCTGCAGGAAGTCATGTTCGCGGTTGCGTCCAGTAGCGTGGTGTATCTGTAACTGACGGTGGGCCCCTTATGAATGAGGCTGGCGACCACCGTAGT